>JBFFLX010000037.1:0-25458 GCA_041554435.1 Bacteroidales bacterium | reverse complement strand
ATTGTGATAAATGAACTTCGTTAAGTGCCGATTTACTGAAGATATAAACATTGCTTACTGCAAAAGCAGCACCCAGCGCTAACAAGATACCTTTAGTATTGTTCTTCAAAATTTATTTATTAAATAATCGAGAAATAATTTCTTTAAAATCGGAGAAATCCTGTTTAACAGGAAGCCAATGCCTAAATAATACGCCCGTTTGCTTTTTAAATATAAAATACTGATATACAACAGTAGATGAGTAACTTATGGAGGATGTAAATGCGGCTCCAACCAATCCAAAAACTGGTATTAATACTATGGCAAAAACTATTGTAAAGATAAAACCAATCATATTTGCCCATAAACTTATTTTAGGATTTCCCAATCCGGAAAAATAATGTGAAAATATAGTATTGGCCGAAAGAGCCAGTACCCCGGGGCTAATAGCAATTATTATCAATTTTATGCCGTCGAATTCTTTTGTAAATAAATACTCATATACTTCAACAGGCATTATTAAAAGTACCAATAATGCTACAAAAGTGAGCATCACTGCCAATTTCATTAGTTTAATGGTTATTGATACGGCATATTGTTTATCTCTGGATTTAGATATTTCACTAAACTGTACCAACGAAATACTTTGTCCTATTAATTTAAGACCCTCGCTCAGCTGAATACCCGCATTATAAACTCCCAGCGAAGACAAACCTGAAAATGCATTTATAAAATAAAAACTAATCCTTTTATTTAAAATATGAAAACCATTAGCCATCTGGCTCACAAACCCAAAGTTTATCATTTCTCTAACTACTTCATTAGTATTTAATTCGCCACCCTTAGCAATATATTTAAATACTATTAAACTACACAAGAAACCAACAATATAGGAAGTGGTTAATGCATTTATATACGAAGTAAAATCGTGAATATCTGCAACAAACAGTAAGTATAAAAATGTTGATATTAAACTTAATAACTGTATTGTAAAGGCAATATTATATTGCTTTATCTTTCCTATTCCTATTAAAATATTATAATGCGTAAGCATAAATGCACCAACGGAAGCAAGTATTATAACATTTGTAAATTGCCCTCTGGGGATAAACTCAGCATATTGATTTGGAAATAAATATTCAGTGGCTGTTAAAAATATCGCAAAAACAGATATTACTATTACTATCCATGAATATGCAACCAAAAGCAGCGATAAATGGTTTTTTCTGGATGTAAAATATATCAGGGTTCCGCCTCCCAAAAGGTCAATAAAAATTTGAATTATGGAAACACTAACTATAACCAAACCAATAACTCCATATCCTTCGCTTCCTATATAATTGCTAATAAGAAGTATAATTGCCAGGTTAATTATAGCATTTAAAATTCTGGTTCCGGCAGTGCCTAATATTTTGTTTACCATTTATTGGAAGTGGTATTTATAAAAACAAAACTCTATTGAGAGATAATAATTGCTAAATTATGAAATTTGGAATACATTAATAATTAAATTTTTGCTAAAATATTGTTGAAAACAGATAAGGAATTTTCAATTTGTATTCAATAAAATAATTTTCTTTGCGTTTATTCCTATTATTATTGTTTATCAAACACAGTAGTGTGTAATTTATTATTTTTGAAGTGTGAAAATAAGTATTGTTATTGTTAATTATAATGTTGAGTATTTTCTCGACCAATGTTTAACTTCCTTGCGAAAAGCGATGAAGGGAATAGAGGGCGAAATTATTGTTGTTGATAATAACTCTGTTGACGGCTCGTGTTTACTTGTTAAAAAGAAGTTTCCTGAGGTAAAGCTAATTGCAAATAAAGATAACCGGGGATTTTCCAGTGCAAATAATCAGGGTATAAAAATTAGTAAAGGAGAGTATGTATTAATTTTAAATCCTGATACTGTTGTAGAAGACGATACTTTATCCAAAGTAATCGACTTTATGGATAAGCATGCTGATGCAGGAGCCCTGGGTGTTAAAATGGTTGATGGTTCGGGTAAGTTTTTACCGGAATCGAAACGGGGACTGCCAACACCCACAACGGCATTTTATAAAATGTCGGGTATTTCATCACTATTTCCAAAATCAAAACGTTTTTCCAAATACCATCTTGGATATCTTGATGAAAATGAAATACATAAAGTTGAAATTCTTGCCGGAGCCTTCATGTTAATGAGAAAGAGTGTTCTCGATGAAATAGGTCTTTTGGATGAAGATTTCTTTATGTATGGGGAAGATATTGACCTTTCCTACAGAGTTATAAAAGCCGGATATAACAATTATTATTTTCCAGAGACAAGAATTATACATTATAAGGGTGAAAGCACTAAAAAGTCGAGTGTAAATTATGTTTTGGTTTTTTATAATGCCATGGTAATTTTTGCCAGAAAGCATTTTACTGATAATAATGCCAGAGCCTTTGCTTCTCTTATTAAAGTTGCAGTTTATTTTAGGGCATTTCTGGCAATAATATCGAGAGTTATTAGCAGACTTAGTTTACCTTTTATCGATGGTTCTTTACTTTATGGAGGTGCTTATTTGATTAAGGTTGTCTGGGGAAGAAGTTTTATTTATTCGGAAGGTGGTAATTATCCTATACTTTTGGTAACTGCTGTACTGCCTGCCTATGTTACAATATGGCTTTTATCGGTTTACTTTGCCGGGGGTTACGACCGTCCCGTAAAAATCAGAAACTCCATTAGCGGACTACTTGTGGGAACTACCATTATTTTGGTTTTGTATGCACTTCTTCCGGAATGGTTACGATTTTCCAGAGCATTAATTCTACTTAGTAGTTTATGGGGTATTTTAATGCTGCCTGCAGCAAGGTACATCCTTTATAACCTGAAAGTTCCATGGGTTCAAATGGGGGAGAAGCAAAACAGCCGCTTCGTAATTATTGGTGATACTCAGGAAGCCAATAGAGTTTTGGGTTTATTAAAAACATCAGTAGTAAAACCCGAATTTGTGGGATTAGTATTTCCCGACAATAAAAAAGCAGGAAATGACGAATTTATAGGAAATATAAGCCAGGTAAAAGATATCATTGAAATTTATAAAATTGATGAAGTAATATTCTGTTCAGCAGATGTAAAACATCATACTATCATCGATAAGATGGCTGAGTGGCAAAACTCAAATATAGATTATAAAATTGCTCCTGAAGATGGTCTGTCGATTATAGGATCAAACTCAATACATACGCGCGGGGACCTTTATACATTCGGCATTAACGCAATAGGTAAAATACAAAATCGTAGAAATAAAAGATTATTGGATTTTGCTTTGAGTTTGCTGATGCTGCCGGTTTCACCATTATTGATGTTAATTCAAAAGAAACCTTTCGGCTTTATCAGAAATATTATCCAAATAATATTCAATTATAAAACCTGGGTAGGATATTGCAGAATCAAAGAAGATCAATTGAATCTGCCTAAGATTAAAAATTCAGTATTAAATCCCACTGACGGTTTAAAGTCAAAAAATTACGATAACCGTATTATCAAAGACCTTAACTTATTATATGCCAGAGATTATAATATTTGGAAAGATATTAATATCATTTTTTATGCCTTCAGGGAATTGGGAAGGTAAATTATTTATGGTATAATTGATAATTACTAACGTTTTTTTCTATTTTTGCCACCTCATAAATTAATATAGTTCATATAAATATTATATCCATATGTTATATAGAAGACATTTAAGGATTAAAGCCCTTCAAGCATTATACGCATACTTTTCAGGCGGTCAGGAAGACATAGTCGTAGGTGAAAAACAATTAATGCTTAGCATCAATAAAATTTATGAACTATTTATTTACCAATTATCTTTTTTAAATCAGGTAAGAACATTTGCAGAAAATCTTGCTGAAGACAGAAAGAAAAAATATATCCCCACGGAAGAGGATCTGAATCCAAATCATAAATTTACAGAAAACAGAGTTTTAAATTATATAGATAACAATCTGGATTTCAGAAAGAAAGAAGAACTTTACAAAATAAACTGGGCCGATCAGGAAGATATGGTTCGTAAGTTTTATCATTTACTTGACGAACAGGATTTCTTCAAAACTTATATGAAGTCAGAAACTTTTTCCCTCGAAGAGGATAAAAAACTTATTATTAAAATTGTTGACAGACTATTGTCAAAATTCGATTTATTAAACTCTTATTATTCAGAGAAAAGTGTCTTTTATGTCGATTCATACGATTTGGTAAATATTCTGCTCATCAAGTTTACAGATATTATAAAAGCAAAATCCGACATAAACACTCCGCTTCCTCCCTTATTAAAAACCGAGTCGGACGAAGTTAATTCCGATTTACAATTTGTAAAAAAACTATATCGTAAAGTTATACTTAACAATGAAACTAACGATAATCTTATAAAACCTAAAACAAAAAACTGGGAATACGACAGAATTCCCATGATGGACCTTATACTCATTAAAATGGCTATAACCGAATTCATTTATATGGATGAAGTTCCTGTTAAAGTTACTTTGAATGAATATATCGAATTATCAAAATATTTCAGTATTGCCAAAAGTAAAACCTTTATTAATGGTGTTCTCGATAAATTAATTACCGAATTAAAAGAAGAAGGTAAAATCAAAAAGATAGGGAAGGGAATGATAGATAATTAATGATATTTAAGTGATTAATTATTATTTATTTAAGTTGACAAAAATTTACTTTTCATTTTATTTGAAATAAAAGTAACTTTTATGAGAGTTATACGTCACAATAGTAATTAATAATCAAAAATTAAAATCATGAAATTAAAATCTATTATCGTATCAGCAATAGTTGCTGCCATAGTTGTATTTCCATTTACAAACACATTCGCCTCATTTACAGGCGGTAACGCAGTAAAAGAAACAAGAAATATATCTGATTTTTCTAGCATCGAACTTGTATGTTCAGCTGATTTATTCATTACTCAGGGTAACACACAAAGTGTTGTTGTGGAAGCCGACGAGGAACTAATGAGTCACCTTTTTACAGAAGTAGTAAATGGTACTCTAAAGGTATACATCAAGAAGTATCGTAAAAATATTCATGTTGCTAAAGTATATGTAACTGTACCAAACCTTGAAAAAGTTAGTTTGGTAGGCTCAGGCGATATGACTTTTACCGAGGTATTTAAAACCAAGGACTTTAAAATTAAAATTGTTGGTTCAGGAGACTTAAACGCACCTTTGGATGCTAAAAATGTTGAAGTTTCCATTGCCGGCTCCGGTGATGTTAAACTTTCAGGTATAAAAGGAGATTTTCAAATTAATGTTGGAGGTTCGGGAGATACTTATGCAAAAGACTTGCAATTAAATAATTGTGATTTAAGCGTTGCAGGTTCAGGAGACATTAATCTGGAAGGAAGTAGTTCTAAACTTGTGGTTTCTATTGCCGGCAGTGGTGATATTGAAGCAGAAAACTTCAAGGCTGTTGATGTTCATGCAAAAGTAGCAGGATCAGGCGACATAAAAGTTACTGCCGTAGAAAGCCTTAGCGGTTCAATAGTTGGCTCAGGAAGCATATATTATTATGGTAATCCATCCAAAGCAACTGTTAATACTGTTGGCTCAGGAAGAGCAATTCAGAGATAAATAATTCTAATCGATAAAAAGCCTCTTCTTTTACAGAAGGGGCTTTTTTTATTTATGTATATAATTTTGTTTTCGAAATTAATGACTAATTTTGCTGAAAATACTCAAAGTTTTGGAACATTTAATCGACATACCTCAATTCTTTCAGTCGGATGGAGATGGCAAACCCTTCGAAAATTGCCTCGTTTGTGGTAAGTATTTACTTGACGGAGAAACAAATTATGTAATTGAAAAAGCAATGAAAAATTATGATGATTATGAATTTTCATCTACAATTTATGAATATGCCATGTGCAGCCATTGCCATACTGAATTACAGAAAAGCATGTCGGAAGAATCAATAGCAAATATGCAAGCCTATTACCAGCAGAAAATAGTAGATAAAGGTAAGCAGGTAATGACCATTGATTTAAGAACCTTCGATATAAATTCATGGATGTCGAAATGTTTTTTTACTGAAAAGCCGCTAAAAGAAATGAAAGAATATCAAATGGTAGGCCAGTTCAGAGGAAATAAACTTCTTATAAATCAGCCCCCTATGATTATTGGAGATGAAATTATAGACGAAATGGCCCATCTCATTTCCGACAAAACCATTGATGAGATGAATGGCTTTAAAGAACAGTTTTTGGGACCCCCTCCCGAATTAGAAGAATTGATTTATGGAAGAAAATTAATTTTTATTTAACAGATTTGTTAAAATATCATAATACACATTATATCAGTTGAATACATAAATTATTATTGTTTTATTTTGCCCAACAGTAAGGTTATTAAACCTTAAACTACTAATGGAATAAAACGATGCACAAAATACTCTTTACATTACTCTTATTATTATCAATAAATGCTTACTCACAAAACAACAATAATATGGAAACTGCAACATTTGGTTCAGGATGCTTTTGGTGCGGCGATGCTATTTTCGACCAATTAAAAGGTGTGGAAAATGTGATGCCCGGTTATAGTGGAGGAACAATCGAAAACCCCACATATAGTATGGTTTCCTCAGGCAATACCAATTATGCTGAGGTAATTCAAGTAAAATTTAATCCCAACATTATAAGTTATGATGAACTCCTAGAAGTGTTTTGGAATACTCATAATCCTACCACACTAAACAGGCAGGGAGCAGATGTAGGTCCGCAATACAGATCGGTAATATTTTATCATTCTGATTTTCAAAAGGAACGAGCAGAATATTTTAAACAAAAACTCAATGATTCCAATATATGGAAGGATCCTATAGTGACAGAAATTACTGAATACACAAACTTTTATCCTGCAGAAGAATATCACGACGATTATTATAAAAACAATCCTAATGCAGGATATTGTAATTTTGTAATTACTCCAAAACTTGAAAAGTTTAAAAAAATATTTTCCGATAAGCTTAAGGATAATTAGTCTGTTTAATAGTTTATTAGGTATATTAATCTAAAGTTATACATTAATTTAATATATCAGTATAAACTTCATTTTAATTGAAGAAAAACAAAACTTCCACCAAGTGTTTTTAGTACATTTGCACTATGAATTTTGCCGAAAACATAAATAATAAAATGTTTAAAACCATTGCTGATGTTGCCCATAAGAGCAATACCAGTGTTTATGTTGTTGGTGGGTTTGTGAGGGATTTACTTTTAAACCGCAGTTCAAAAGACGTTGATTTTGTTGTGGTAGGTAGTGGTATTTCTTTTGCTCAAAAAGTTGCAGCAGCCTTTGGCCATGGGGTTTCGGCCAGATATTTCAAAAACTTTGGAACAGCCATGGTAAAGTATGGTGAGTGGGATTTAGAATTTGTAGGAGCACGTAAAGAATCCTACAGAAAGGATTCCAGGAAACCCATAGTTGAGAATGGCAGCCTTGCCGATGATCAGAAACGCAGAGACTTTACTATTAATGCAATGTCGATTAGTTTGCGTAAAAGTGACTTTGGTAAACTTTATGATCCTTTTGGAGGTATAGAAGATTTGGAGAACCTGATAATCAAAACTCCTCTGGATCCCGATATCACATTCTCTGACGACCCTTTACGTATGATGCGTGCAATCAGGTTTGCAACCCAATTAGGCTTTGACATTGAATCTAATACCTTTGATGTCATTACCAGAAACAAAAACAGGATAACTATAGTTTCTAAAGAAAGAATAAGCGATGAATTGAATAAAATCATCTTGGCACCAATGCCTTCAGAAGGATTTAAGTTACTGGAAATAACCGGTTTACTTAAATTGATTTTTCCAAAAATGCAGGATTTAAAAGGCGTTGACCGAGTTGGTAAACTGGCTCATAAAGATAATTTCTATCATACTCTGGAAGTTTTAGATAATCTTTCAAAAAATACTGATAATCTGATGCTAAGATGGGCAGCAATTCTTCATGATATTGCAAAGCCGGTAACCAAAAAATTTGAACCCGGTCATGGATGGACATTCCATGGCCACGAGTTTATTGGAGCGAAAATGGTGCCCTCAATATTTAAAGATCTTAAACTACCCACAGGAGATAAAATGCGCTATGTACAGAAACTTGTTCAATTGCATTTACGTCCGATAGTTCTGTCACAGGAAATAGTAACCGACAGTGCCATAAGGCGTTTACTATTTGAAGCCGGGGATGATATTGATGATTTAATGCAGTTATGCGAAGCCGATATAACTTCTAAAAATGAATACAAAGTCAAGAAATTTCTGAATAATTTTAAACTTGTAAGAAAAAAACTTAAAGATGTAGAAGCCAAAGATCAGGTTCGCAATTGGCAACCACCCATTAGTGGAGAACTCATTATGGCTACATTTGAAATCTCTCCTTCAAAAAAAGTTGGATTAATCAAACTGGCCATCAGAGAGGCAATATTGGATGGAGTTATACAGAATAGTTTTCAAGAAGCCTATGAATTGATGTTGCAAGAGGGTAAAAAACTTAAACTTCAGCCGAAACATATATTTTCTGAGGAGGAAGCCATTAAACTTAATAAGGGTGAAAAATAAAAAACATCCAACTCTTATTGTTATTGTGGGGCCCACAGCTGTGGGAAAAACTTCTGTTTCTATTCAACTCGCAAAAAAATTAAATGCCGAAATAATTTCAGCCGACTCAAGGCAGTTTTATAAGGAAATCCCCATAGGAACTGCCGCTCCAACCAAAGAAGAAATGGAAGGAGTAAAGCATCATTTCGTTGGTAACCTGTCGGTTAGCGATTACTACAATGTCTCAAAATTCGAATACGAGGTAATCGGTTTGTTGGAAGATTATTTCAAAACTAACGACCTAATGATAATGGTTGGTGGCTCTGGATTGTATATCGACGCTGTGTGTAATGGCATTGATAAACTTCCTGATATAGATGAAAGTTTGCGCAAACAACTTAACGAATTATATGAGAAAGAAGGACTTAATATCTTACAGAACAAACTCCGGGATCTTGACCCTGAATACTATGAGCAAGTTGATTTGAATAACCCTAAAAGAATATTAAGAGCTTTAGAAGTGTGTTTGCAAACAGGGAAAACATATTCCTCTTTGAGGGTAGGAAATATAGCCAAACGACCCTTTAATATTATCAAAATAGGTCTTGAACTAAATCGGGAGCAACTAAATGATCGAATTAACCGTCGTATATATAATATGTTGGAGGAAAAGTGGCTGGATGAAGTTAAGTCGGTTTACCATTTGAAAGATGAAAACGCATTAAATACCGTTGGTTATAAGGAGTTGTTCAAGTATGTAAGTGGTGAATGGGATTACGAAACTGCCATTGAGAAAATAAAAGTTAATACCAGGAGGTTTGCTAAGCGACAAATGACCTGGTTTAAACGCTATGATGATATTAAATGGTTCTCACCAAAGGAGTTAAATAATATTGTTGAATATCTTGATAACAGACTTTAAAATGCTTAAATTTGTATACATTAAAAGGTGAATAAAATGAAAAATAAAGCGATAATTTTCTTGGCAATTTTCCTAATCAACTCTATTAGTTTTGCTAGTGGTTTGCAAGCATATATGTCGTATGCAGCATTCAATACACCCGACAATAAACCTTATGTTGAAACATACCTCACTGTAAAAGGCAGTAGTATTAAACACATCTTAAATCAAGAGGCAAAATATCAGGCTGGAGTAGAAGTTCAACTTATTTTCAGGCAGAACGACAGTATTGTAAATTTTTCGAAATATATCCTCAACGGGCCGGCCATTGATGATACATTACAAGGTTACCCAAACTTTCTGGATGTGCAGAGATATGCTCTGGGAAATGGAACCTTCGATATTGAATTGAAAATAAAAGATATAAACTCCACATCTGAGCCCATCGTAAGTTATGATTCTTATAATATTGACTTTCCAGGAGAAGGCAACTCTTTCTCAGATATAGAATTACTCTCATCATATGAGAAATCAACAGAAGATAATAATTTTACCAGAAATGGTTATAAGTTAACTCCCTATGTTTTTAATTTCTTTCCTGAAAATGCCAATGAAGTTAGTTTTTACACAGAACTATATAATAATAAGATAGATGAAACCAATAACAAATTTCTTTTATCCTATTATGTCCGTCCTTTTGAAGTAAACAAAAAACTGGATAAGTATTCATTTATTAGCAGGAAAAACACAAAGCAGGTGAACTCCATTATGGGGAAAATAAATATTGAAGATCTTCCTAGCGGAAATTATTATCTCATAATTGAGGCAAGAGATAAAAATAATGATATAATAGCCTCAAAACAAACATTTTTCCAAAGGTATAAGCCTCAAATAAAAATGGACTTCAATAATATAAATCTGGACCCATCCAACACTTTTGTTGAAGACATTAATAGTTCCGATACCTTAAAGAAATATATTCAATGGTTAAAACCTATTTCAACTGATTTTGAAAATGCATATGCATACTCACTTATAAATGAGGATACTGAGTTGTCGCACTTGCAAAAATATTTTTTTAATTTTTGGAATACAAGAGACAATCTCTATCCTTTGGAAGCCTGGAAAGCATACAAAAAACTAGTCCTGAAGGCTAATCATAATTTCTCAACGCAGAATACTCCAGGTTTCGATACCGACAGAGGAAGAGTTTTTCTTCAATATGGACCTCCAAATGTTATATCAGAAAGTTATAACGAACCCAACGCATTTCCATATGAGATATGGCATTATTATGAAATGCCTGATAATCAGAAAAATAAAAAGTTTGTTTTTTATACTCAGGAAATTGCCACTAATGATTTTCAACTCATCCATTCCAATGCTATTGGAGAGTTAAACAATTATAAATGGAGAATATGGATAAACAGTCGCGATACCAGATATACTAACTTAATGAATGTTGATGATTCTCATTATCGCGAAATTTGGGGAAGTAACCAGGATAAATATTATAGTCAACCCCGATAATCAGATTGTTTTAAAATTCAATAATTAACTTACATTTGCTGTTTAATTTTTGAAACAAATATTTATTGAACTTTGAAGAAAACGGCAGTTGTTATTCTTAATTATAATGGAAGCAAATTCCTAAAGCAATTTTTACCCATAGTTATTGAAAAAACAATCGACTATGCTGATATTTGGGTTGCCGACAACTGCTCAACCGATGATTCAGTATCTATACTAAAAACTGATTATCCTCAAATAAACCTTATTGTAAATGAGGAAAATACAGGATATGCAGGAGGATATAACGAAGCACTTAAACAAATTGATTATAAGTATTTTATACTCCTGAATTCTGATATTGAAGTTACTCACAACTGGATTACTCCCCTCGAGAATCTCATGGAATCGGATGAAAGTATTGCTGCCTGCCAACCTAAGATATTATCATTTCATGAACCTGAAAAGTTTGAATATGCAGGTTCTGCGGGAGGTTTTATTGATAAATATGGTTATCCCTTTTGCAGGGGAAGACTATTTCTTTCACTTGAAGACGACAATGGTCAATACGACGACATACAGGAGGTTTTTTGGGCAAGCGGAGCCTGCATGATGATTAGAGCGGATCTGTTTAAACAACATGATGGATTTGATGCCGACTTTTTTGCTCATATGGAGGAAATAGATTTATGCTGGCGCATGAAAAATTCAGGCTACAAAATAATGGTTTGTCCTGCTTCCAAAGTTTTTCATATCGGGGGAGGTACTCTTTCCAAAAAATCCTCAAAAAAAACTTATCTGAATTTCAGAAATAATTTTAGCCTTTTATATAAAAATTTGCCCGACAATCAACTTGCTAAAGTATTTGTTATCAGACTTTTGCTTGACGGAGTGGCAGGCTTAAAATTCTTGCTTCAAGGTGGTTTTGCCGATACAATTGCAGTACTAAGAGCTCATTTCTATTTCTATAAACACTATGGAAAACTTAGAGAAAAGCGCCGACAATTAAAGCAACAAAAAGTAAGTAAAATATATTCGGGAAATATTGTCTTCGAACATTATATATTACGTAAAACAAAATTTAGTGAACTGAATAAAGAAAACTTTAGTTAGTAAATTTCTCTAATTATGGTTTTCATCTCTATAAGATAGCCCTTCTAATCTTAACAAGTTTTTCCAGCAATTCTTCAAGTAAATCCAGTTTTAACATATTTGCTCCATCTGAGAGTGCTTTCGACGGATCAGGATGTGTTTCTATAAAAATACCATCTGCGCCAACCGCAATACCGGCTTTTGCTATTAACTCTATTAGTTCGGGTTTTCCTCCTGTTACTCCTGCAGTTTGATTAGGCTGTTGCAGCGAATGAGTAATATCCAAAACCACAGGGTAATTTGTTTTTTGCATATCTGCAATATTTCTGTAATCAACCACAAGATCGCCATAGCCAAACATTGAACCTCTTTCGGTCAACATTATCTTATTATTTCCAGTCGACTTAACTTTATCAACGGCAAACTTCATACTTTCGCCTGAAAGAAACTGACCTTTTTTAATATTCACAGTTTTTCCTGTATTTCCTGCAGCCAGCAACAAATCAGTTTGTCTGCACAAAAAGGCTGGTATTTGCAATATGTCAACATAATTAGCAGCCATTTGGGCTTCTTCAGCAGTATGAATATCAGTTACAACAGGAATGTTTAATTCTTCAGAAACTTTCTTTATTATTTCCAATGCTTTTAAGTCACCAATACCTGCAAAGGAATCTAACTTTGAGCGATTGGCTTTACGATACGAAGCTTTAAAAACAAACGGTATTTGTAATTTATCACAAATTGCTTTAATTTTTTTTGCTATTGGGAGAGCCATTTCTTCATTCTCAACAACGCATGGCCCTGCAAGCAAAAAGAAATTATTGCTGTGTTCAAAACTTATTCCCGGTATTATTTCACTAATTTTCATAATGTTATAACGATTATATTAGTTTTTTATTTGCGTTTTTCTGATACTTGCAAAATAAACTCCCAAAAATATTAAAATTGCTGCAATAACCTTAGTCCAGGTTATTTTATCCTCATTTACCGACAAGGCAAAAATAGCAGCCAGAAAGGGTTGTAAATAAATATAAGCGCTATTTACTGTAGGGCTAACAGTTTTAAGGGAGAAATTATTGAGAAAGTATGCTAATACCGTTGTAAATAATATTACATATGATACTGACATCCAGATTCGGAATGGAATTGCTGTATAATCAGCCTTAAGGGCTAAATTTATTGAAAAGGGAAGAACGTAAATGGTTCCAAACAGAAATACCCATTTCATTATAGTTAAGGCATTATACTTCTTCATAAGAGGTTTTACAATAACTAAAAAAGTTGCATAAGCAGCAGCATTTATAAGTATTAATAGATTTCCTACGAAAGTAGAACTGCTAAAAGAAATATTTCCCTGTGTTAAAATTAGATATCCTGCTCCGGCAGCACCCAGCATTATACCAATAAGTTTATTGGCAGTTATTTTATCAGAAATCAGAAAATGTGATAATACCAATACTAATATTGGTGTACCCACCATAATTATGCTGGCATTTATTGGCGTTGTAAGGTTTAATCCCTCAAAAAACATTATTTGATTTAATGCAATTCCGAAAAAAGCGCTCACCATTAAACGTGGCCAATCCTTTTTTTCAATCTTTTCGGTTTTAAAAAATGAACTTACTGCCCAAAATATTAATGATGCTCCCACAACTCTGAAAAGAATTATAACTCTTGGCTGCAGGAAATCCGGCATTATTCCTTTGGCTATCACATAATTAAGACCATAAATAAGGTTAGCCCCAAATAAAGCCAAATGAGCAATAAGTAATTTTTTCATTTAGAACGGTAAGTCGTCTTCGCCATCATTTTCGTCGGGTGGCAATTCATCAACAGGAGGGAGGTTCATGCCTTCATCGGCCTCCTTTTCAATTCTCCACGCAGTAACATCGGTAAACCATCTGCCATTATATTCTCTTGAAGCAACGTTTACACTAACTTTTAGGCTATCGCCAACTGCATAATTTCCCAGCATGGAAACTTTATCATTCCACAGGCTAATGCATACTTTTTTGGGATATTGATCATTTGTTTCAATAATAAATTCCTGTTTTTCCCATTTACCATTTTTTGATTCTCCGCTTACAGCCTGAAGTTTTTCGATCAGTTTTCCGGTTAATTCACAACTCATTTTATAGTATATTTAAATTTTTTACAAAAGTAATTGAAATTTTTATGGTGGATTAATTTTTATTTCAAACTTTAAAATTATATAAAAAAGTTAAACATCCAGAATTTCTGTAAAAAGGCTTATGGTTTTCGAAGCTTTATCCTGAATAAAAATATCTGTTATACTATCAGTAAACATAGATTTTTCGGTGTTTATCTCAATAATTTTAGCATTATTTTGTTTTGCAATTCTGGGGATATAAGCAGCAGGTACCACTTCACCAGTAGAACCAATTACAATTACAACATCGGCCTTTTTTGCTTCTTCCATCGATTTTTCATAAGCATAAAGAGGAATTCCTTCACCAAAGAAAATAAATCCCGGTTTTATCAATCCGCTGCATTTAGGGCATAATACAGGTAGTTCATCAAAATTTAAATCACTTATACCATAAGAAATGCTACAAACTGTACATGACAATGTATGCGAATTACCATGAAACTCATAAATTGTTTGGCTCCCGGCAAGTTGGTGAAGATTATCAATATTTTGCGTTATGATAGATTTTACATATCCTGCATTCTCCAATTTTGCCAATCCTATATGAGCTGGATTTGGTTTGGCTTCTCCAAAAAAGTCATAAAATATTTCTTTAATAGCACCCCAACTTTTAAAAGGATTTTCCCTAAAATAATTTATATCCAATATAATAGGGTTGTACTTGCTCCATAAACCAGTTTCTCCTCTAAAGGGAGGAATTCCGCTTTCTACTGATATACCAGCACCTGTGTATACAATACAATGTTTTGAGTTCTTTATTAGCTCAGCAGCCTTTCTAATATTATCCATTAATATTTTTCAGATTTAGTACGAGATTTTATTTTCACTATCTATCCAGGCCTGAAAAACCTTAATAGCTTTATCACGCATCAGTTGAACAGATGGTATAGAACGCTGTTCTTTCGATAATTCAAATTCTTTGTAAATATAAGAATCATCGAACTCAGCTTTGGAAGCGTCATCTTTGGTAGCACCATAATATAATTTTCCTATTCTGCTCCAGTATATTGCTCCAAGGCACATGGGACATGGCTCGCAACTGGCATATATTTCACATCCTTCCAGATTATAGGTTTTCAAATTATTACAAGCGTCTCTAATTGCTTCAATTTCAGCATGGGCTGTAGGGTCATTATTCAGAGTTACATGATTACTGCCTTTTCCAACAATAATATCGTCTTTTACTACAACTGCTCCAAAAGGGCCTCCATCTAGTTTTTCAATATTTCCTTCTGCCAACTCAATGGCCAGTTCCATAAAATCTTTGCTATCTTTCATTTATTATTCCATTTTTTTAATTCATGTGGTTTTTCAACCGACACTTTGAGTAAAGTTAAAAATTTTTCCCTGTCGATGGCATTTCCACCCAGGCTTTTAAAATGATCCGTTTGCTGCTGTGCATCAATAATATCGTAATCCCATTCCAGAAGTTTTTCTACCAGATGCCAGAATGCAAGCTTGGATGCATTAGATTTTTTATAAAACATCGATTCTCCAAAGAACACTTTGCCTAAGGCAAGACCATAAAGTCCGCCTATAAGTTGTCCATCATAATAAGTCTCAACAGAATGAGCCACACCTAACTCATGAAGTTTTGAATAAGCTTCAATCATTTCCTGTGTTATCCAGGTTCCATCCTGATTTCCTCTGTCTGCCTGAGAACATTGTATCATTACATTTTTAAAGTTAGTATCAAATTTCACTTCATATACACCTTTATTTACCAGTCTTCTAAGATTTTTTGTTCTCCTAAATTCTTTTGGAAATAATACCATTCTTGGATTTGGCGACCACCACATAATTGGATAATCCTCTGAATACCAAGGGAATATGCCATTTTTATATGCCTCTATTAATCTTTCAGGACTTAAATCGCCACCAATGGCCAATAAACCATCCTGCTGTGCCATAGAGGCAGGCGGAAAATATATATCATTTTCTAGAAGAAAAACCGACATAGGAATTTAAATTTTAAATCTCGTTCAGGCATTCAATTACCTTATCAGTAATTTCATTTATTTCTTTATCAGTAATAGTTAGGGGAGGAGCTATTCGAAAACTACTTTCGTTAAACAAAAACTGATCTACAATAAGTCCATGCTTTTGAAGTATTTTAACCATTTTATAAGCAGAATATTCATTTTTTAATTCAACGCCAAGCATCAAACCTATTTGTCTGATTTCTTTTACTTTTGAGTGCTTAACTAAACAATCGGCAATAATCTTTCCCTTAGCACTAGCTTTTAAACTCAAATTATCCTCAATAATAAGTTCCAAACTTGCCAAAGCCGCGGCACTACTTACCGGATGTCCCCCAAAAGTTGTAATATGACCTAATGAAGGATTATGAGTTAATAAATTCATATTTTCTTTCGATGAAACAAAAGCTCCAATAGGCATTCCACCCCCCATACCTTTTGCTAAACAAACAATATCAGGATTTATATTATAATTCTCAAATCCGAACATCTTTCCTGTTCTTCCGAAACCCATCTGAACTTCATCAAGAATTAAAACAACACCATTCTCACTACAAACCTTGTTTAATTCTTCCATAAATGCATTTTCAGGAATTAGGATTCCGGCTTCGGCCTGCACGGCCTCAACAACAACACAGGCTGTTTTATCACTTATTAATCCAAGATCATTTATATTATTGTACTCCAGAAATTTTACATCAGGAAGTAAGGGGCGGTAAGCAGATTTCATCTCCTCATTACCCAAAATACTCAAAGCCCCCTGAGTACTACCATGATACGAATTTTTAAATGCAATAATTTCTCTTCTGCCATTAATTCTTTTGGCCAGTTTCATTGCTCCTTCAATGGCTTCACTACCTGAGTTTACCAAAAAAACCGAATCCAGATTTTCGGGTAATACACTGCATAATAATCCTGCTAACTTAACTTGCGGACTTTGAATATACTTTCCATAAACCATTAGATGCAAATACTTATCAGCCTGATCTTTAATGGCTTTAACCACTTTTGGATGTCGATGACCTATATTACTAACCGACACTCCTGATACTAAATCTATATATTTCTTTCCATCTTCAGCATAGAGATATATACCTTCTGCTCTTTCAATTTCAATTGCATCAGGTACTTCGGCAGGGATAGCCAAATTTTGTAAAAACAACTGTCTATTTGTTAATTGCATTTCATTAAATTTAAGGCAAAATAACGAAAAAGATTTGTCTTCATAATTATGAAACTAAAATAGAGTTTCTCAAACGTTATAAACTGCATAAAAATCAAATATTTTCTAAAAAATCTTAATTTGTAATCACTTATGTAAAGTAATGATGATATAAATTTATTAATCCCATTAAGATTGCTATTTTTGCTGTAAATTTATAATAAGCATAAGAGATGAGACAAAAAATTGTTGCAGGAAACTGGAAAATGAATAAGGTATTCCATGAGGCTGAAGATTTAGTTGGTGCTATAGCCAATGCAATTGACGATCGTGAGCCTGATTGTGAAGTAGTAATATGTACTCCATCGGTATTTCTTGAGATGACCGGGGATTATTCAGAGGAATCGCAAATAAGAACAGGGGCACAAAATGTAAGTGAGCATGAAAGCGGTGCCTATACCGGTGAAATTTCAGCAGCAATGTTGAATTCTATGGCAATTGATTATTGCATAGTAGGTCATAGTGAAAGAAGAAAATATTTTGGCGAGAAGGATGAGGTTTTATATGAAAAAGCCGAAAGACTAATTGAAAACGATATTATTCCAATATTCTGCATAGGCGAACAACTTGAGGAGAGGGAATCGGGCAATCACTTTAAAGTAGTTGAATTACAATTAGTTAACTCTATATTTAAATTCAACAAAGATGAGTTTTCCAATATAGTAATAGCTTATGAACCTGTTTGGGCTATTGGCACTGGAAAAACTGCTTCACCTGCTCAGGCACAGGAAATGCATGCTTTTATCAGGGATCTTATCGCTAAGCATTACGATAATGAAACTGCTCAGGAAACAAGCATTCTTTACGGAGGAAGTTGTAATGCTGAAAACGCAAAAGAACTATTTTCTCAGAAAGATGTTGATGGTGGTTTAATTGGTGGAGCATCGTTGAAAGCTAAAGATTTTACTGAAATAATTTACAGTTTTTAAAAGGTGAACTACTACAAACTCACATTTCAGGGCCTGGATGAAAACTTATCTTCTGAAATAATTATTGCCTTTCTGGCAGAATACGGATACGAAAGCTTTGAGGAAAGTGAACATTCATTAACAGCCTATATTCAGGAAGATATTTTCAATGAAGAGGATTTGAAGTCCATTGAAATCCTAAAGCCTCTGCTTAAAGCAAATAAAATTCATAAGGAACTTATAGAAGAACAGAATTGGAATGCTGTTTGGGAAAGTAATTATGATGCTGTACGTATAAAAGACTGTTTTATCAGAGCCCCTTTTCACGAAGCAGATCCCGACTCACGCTATAATATACTTTTAAGTGTAAAAATGGCTTTTGGTACTGCTCATCATGAAACCACCAGTATGATGATAGAATACATATTAGAGAACGATTTCGAGGACAAATCGGTTCTGGATATGGGCAGCGGAACAGCGGTTTTAGCAATACTGGCATCAATGAAAGGAGCAAAAAATCTCTATGCCATTGATAATGATGAATGGGCCTACAATAATGCCCAAGAGAATTGTGAACTCAATAATATCAGCAATGTAAACTGTTTATTAGGTGATGCCGACAATTTGGTAGATCTGCCGGTTTTCGATACAGTATTCGCAAATATCAATAAAAATATACTTCTTAGAGATATAAACCGTTATTCATTGGTTATGAGAAAAGGGAGTCATATATATTTTTCGGGCTTTTACGAAAACGATTTAGAAGATATAAAGCATGAATGCAACATGAACTCATTAGAGTTTGTCAGTAAGAAAGTTAAAAACAATTGGACTGCCGCTAAATTTATTAAACTCTAATTTTAGTTTTGCCTATTATGTCAAGAATCACCTTATATGTTTGTTTACTCCTAGCAATAATAATTTTACCTCTGTCAGGCAGAACCCAAACAATTGATACTCTGTCGCAGAATTCGGAGATTTTCTTTAATCAGATATCAGAAATTCTGCTCAATACTCCTTCGAAAACAGTAGAGGAAAAGGCAGAGGTTCTTATTGAAAGATTTCATCCCACCTGGTCAATAGGCAGGTTTAACAAGGAGGAAAAAGATGCCATAAGAGAAGTTGTGGAAAGGATGAGAGAGAAAAAGATGAGATCCTATCCGCAACTTTATGATTATATGTATTCATTAATGTTGTTGGGTGAATCAAAACAACTTCCAAAAAGTATTATTTCATGGCATGCTTATACTATGGAACTTTTGGAGGATAAAAAGACCAAGCCCTTCGATGATTTTATGGAGTTTACCAAAGATTTGTTAGAAAATAAAATTATAAACAACAGAAGATCAATGGCATGGTATTATAGAAATGCTAAATTTAGTTTTTTTCTCGATACCTCTCTTATTATAAATTTTAGCAGACTAAATCTGGTTGCTGCCACAAGAAACGACAGTTCTTCGCTATTAAACACTTCAGGAACATATATTTATGAATCGAAGAAATGGATAGGAGATAATGCCAGAATAAACTGGACTCGCTTTGGCGATGTATATGAAGATTCGATTTATGTTCATGTTAAAAACTATAATATCGACATGACTCAGTCGGATTATAGCATCGACTCTGCTGTGCTTCATGATAAACGTTTTTTTAAGCAACCTATGCTGGGTATTTTCTCCGACAGAATTAGTTCAAGCAGAAGTTCCTCAAAAACTCCTTACCCAATATTCAGTACATATTTAACTGATTATGAAGTGAAAGACCTGTATAAGGAGATGAACTTCAAAGGTGGTTTTGAACATAAAGGACTAAAGTTATATGGAATTGGAAATGCATATGAAGATGCCCAACTGGATCTTCTTCATAATGATACTGTTTTTGCAAGACTTTTTTCTGATGCATTTTTAATTGATAATGATGGTATGGATGCCGCAAAGGCTGAGATAGTTTTCTATTTTGATCAGGATTCACTTTACCATCCCGATTTGAGATTAAAATACGATGCGTACAACCGACAAATAGTTCTTTATAATGAGGAAGAAGGTTCCAGCATGATTCCGTTTTTTGATTCATACCATCAAATCGATATCTATGTGCAGGCATTATTCTGGAAGATGGATGAAAGTGAAATGCTTTTTAAAAAAATCAGAACCATTAATAATAAAAATAAAGCTTCATTTGTTTCATCTAATTATTATTCTGAAATTGATTATTATCGCCTGCAGGGTATAGATGAAGTAAATCCCATGTATGTGATTCAGAATTATATGAGATCGTATAATGTTGAAGAAATACAACTAAATGCCCTTGCCGACTTCATGGATAAACCTGTAGAGCAAGTTTCTGCAATGCTCATACGATTGTCGAAAAAGGGATATCTTGTTTATGATGTAAACACAGAAACGGCAATAGTAAAAGACAGACTGCTTAATTTCTTGAAAGCAAAATCCAAACAAACCGACTACGATGTAATCCGACTCGAGTCGAATGTTACTGCCAAGCCTAATGCATCAATTAATTTAAAAAATTATGATTTGGATGTATATGGTGTACCTTTTGTACAAATCAGTGATTCACAGGAAGTTTACATATACCCGTACAATAAATCCATCTCTTTTAAAAAGAATAGAAATTTTAATTTCGACGGTTATGTACATATGGGTTTATTGGATTTTTACACCCGTCAAAGCACTTTCGTTTACGACAGTTTTATGTTGAATATGAATTATGTGGATTCATTGGCGTTTTGGGTGGTGGCAACCGACTCTATAAATCAGAGAGACTCCCTGGTTAGGGTTAAAAATGTGATTACCAAACTAAATGGCAAACTATATATCGATGAGCCCATGAATAAATCGGGACTCAAAAATTATGCTAAGTATCCAACATTTAAAACCACAGAAGAAAGTTTTGTATATTATAATAAAAGGGGAATACAAGATAGCACTTTACTTCCCGAAACATTTTTTTATACCGTAGATCCTTTCATATTTGATAGTATTTCAACCTTTACAACCAACGGGCTTGCATTTGATGGAACATTAAGTTCTGCCGGAATTTTTAAGGCACTTAAAGAACCTTTGGTAGTAATGCCCGACTACTCATTGGGTATTTCCCATAATACCGGAAAAGACGGTTATCCAATTTATGATGATAAGGGAACTTTTTATAATGATATAAATTTGGATAATAGTGGATTTACAGGTACAGGAAAACTAGCGTATTTAAGTTCGCAAGTATTTTCAGAAAACTTCATCTTTTATCCCGATTCATTGGTAACAAGCGGATATGATTTTATTTCAAAAGCAGATGTAGAAAAATATGACTTTCCTGATGCACAGGCTGACACAGTTAATGTGTTTTGGGATATTGCATCCAACACCCTTGTTTTAAATACCGATGAAAAACCTTTTATTATTTATAATAACTCCAATTTCAATGGTACACTTAATTTGAGTCCCGAAAAAATGATGGGAGAGGGGGCTTTCTATTTCGATCAATCGGAAGTTATTTCCAAGGATATTGACTTTATGTTCAGTAAGTTAACGGCAGATTCAGCCATATTTAATTTAAGAGACCTCGACGGTAATAATCTTATCTTTAAATCAAGTGGATATTTTGCTACCATTGATTTTGAAAAACAAAAGGGGATTTTCAATAATCTTTACCATAACTCTTTCATCGAATTTCCTTTCAACAAATATATCTCAACTCTGGATGAAATGGAATGGGATATGTATAATGACAAATTGAAACTTACAGGAAATCTTAGTCAGAATCATAAAGCACTCGACACCTTAGATGATTATAGGTTAATAGATTACAAATTATCGGGCCCTGAATTTATTTCGATAAACCAGGAGCACGACTCCCTGAGGTTTTATGCAGGTAATGCCGATTATAACCTGCAGGATTATACTTTAGACATTGAAAATGTAAGGCTCCTTAAAGTTGCCGATGCTGCGATTTTCCCAAAGAATAAAAAATTACAAATCGTTCGTGACGGGCAAATACCAACCCTAATTGATGCACGAATAATTGCTGATACAGCTAATAAATATCACAGTTTCTATAATGCCGAAGTAAATATCTTCTCTAAGCATAAATATTCTGCTAAAGGATATATTGATTATGTTGACAGAAATAAAATTCATCAGTCTATCCTCATGAATGATATTGGTGTAAACAATGGAATGACAACAGCTTATGGTAGTTTGCCTCCCGGCGATATATTCTTCTTAAGTCCTGAGTATTATTTTACAGGTGATATTTCCATTGAGGCTGATGAAAAACTATTCACATTTAACGGAGGTTTCCAAATAAGTCAGCAATGTATCGATTTGGACGGTAACTGGATTTCATTCAATAATACCATAGATCCTGATAATATTGTTTTCAGGTTACAGAATAATAATACTTCCGAAGATAGCACAAGAACAGTTTTCGGACTGGCATTTTCAAACCACTATGGTAGTTTCTATCCCAGAATATTTCAAGCTTTAAAAAGTAATTCCGATCGTTTACTTGGAGAGGCAAGGGGACAATTGATTTACGATAGTATTAATCAATCTTTTAAGGTTGGAACACCCGAGCGTTTATATAATAATTTGATTGATGACAACCTTGGTGAACTTGAAACTAAAAGATGCATTCTAAACGTTGACGGTGAAATAGATTTTGGCCTTAACTCGAACATATTCAAATCGCTGGCTGCAGGAAAGATAACTCATAAATTAATTCCTGATTCCACATACATCAATACATCATTACTGTTGGATTTTTTCATCGACAAGAAGGTAATTAAGATGATGACTGACAGTTTACAGTTATCAAATAATACTCCTGCAACACCGGCTGAAGGTACATTCCCGGTATTTCTGAAAAAGGTAATTGGAACAGAAAGCAGTGCCTTAATGATAACAGAATTAGCACTTTATGGAAAAATTAAAAAACTTCCTGACGAACTTAAACATAGCTTACTGTTTACCGATCTTAATTTACGATGGCACAATAAATCAAAATCCTTTGTTTCAGTTGGGAAAATAGGATTAGGTTTTGCCGATGAAGAGCCTGTAAACAAATATTTTGATGGTTATGTACAAATTGAAATGGGAAGAACAGGCAGTGGAATAAGCATTTTACTAAAATCTTCTAAAAACCAATATTACTTCTTTACTTACAAATATGGTATTATGCAGATTATGTCGTCGGATTATAATTTTAATGCCTATGTTGAGGAATTGAAACCGGAAAAGCGCATGCTAAACCCTGAAAGTGATACTGATTACTATGAATATGTTATTTCTACCAGAAGAAAAGTTATTGACTTTGAAAGAAAAATGGAAGAAATAAATGAGTTTTAATTTCAATGATTGTATTTTCTGAATTATTTTAGCAAAAACATTTATTATGAGAAATAGGGTTGTAGTGATAACGGGAGGAAGTTCGGGCATTGGTGAAGCTTTGGCAAAGAAGTTTGCTGAGGAAGGATCTAAGGTAGTAATAGGTGCAAGAAATACACAGGAACTTGAAAGAGTTACAAGCGAGATTAAAAGCAGGGGAGGTGAAGCAAGTTTTTTACAATGTGATGTAAGTATTGAATCTGATTGTAAAAATCTTATTTTAAAAGCAATTGATACATATGGAAGTATAGATGTTTTAATTAATAATGCAGGTGTTTCCATGAGAGCAATTTTTGAAAACCTTGACCTAAATGTTATAAAACGACTAATGGATATAAATTTCTGGGGAACTGTTTATTGTAGTAAGTATGCATTGCCATATTTATTAAAAACCAAAGGCAGTTTGGTAGGAGTTGCATCAATAGCTGGCTTAAAAGGCCTTCCGGGAAGAACAGGTTATTCTGCATCGAAATTTGCCATGAATGGGTTTATGGAAACTATTAGGATAGAGAATCTGAAAAAAGGTCTCCATGTTTTAATGGCTTTTCCCGGTTTTACCGCTTCTAATATCAGAAATACTGCACTAGCGGCAGATGGATCACAACAGGGTGAATCTCCGAGAGATGAAGATAAAATGATGTCGGCAGAAGAAGTTGCAAAGCATATTTACAATGCCATCCTCAAAAGGAAAAACAGACTAATTCTGACTACTCAGGGAAAATTAACTTTTCTGATTAATAAATTATTCCCTAATTTCCTCGACAAAATGGTATATAAAACAATGGCAAAGGAGCCTAATTCACCTTTTAAATAGTTTATATAATAAAAAGATGTAATTTAGAACGTTTAAAGCAATATTTATTTTTGATTAATCATTAATTTTTATTTCTTTGTTAACAAATTAAGTTACGTATTGAAACATATAATAATCGAAATCAAATAAATAAAATGTTATCGGATAATACAATCAAACCTAACGTTGGTTACGGAAAAATAGAATTTGGAATGGATATGGAACGCCTTGCAGAATTAGTTGGCGAACCAGAAGAAATAGTAAGTTTCGACGATGATGAAGAACTGAATATTGTGGTTCTTCACTATTGGGAGCAGGGCTTCTCAGTTTTTATGGATGGAATTACACGACAGGTAGTTGCTGGTATAGAAACTGAACATCCCGATGCCGAACTTTATAATACCAAAATTATAGGAATGTCGGAAGAGGATGCCTTAAAATTTATGAAAGAAAATGGGCATGATAACTTTGATATTGAAATGGAAGATTCCGACAAAAGATATTCTTTTGATAAGGGTATGATGGACTTTTTCTTTGTAGATGGAAAACTGGAATATATGAACTTTGGAGTCCTGGTTGACGAAGAAGGAAATGTAGAAACCGTTTAAGTCTCTATTTAAGAACATTGTAACCAAACCCATCTTTTCTTCTTTTGATGTATGATGCATCTGTGGTATCTGGCATTAAACCATGAAATATTTCATGATAATATCTTTTTACACCAGGAAATTTCTCTGGCATACCCAAATAATATGTATGCGACTTTCCGGGGGGTAATCTTGTACCTATGGTCTCGGTAAAATTAAAATATAGAACGCTGTCGGATAGCGGCGTAAACAACCTCTCACCTAGTAAATATTTCAAGGGTGATATTATTCTTAAACCGTTTAAATTAATATCAAAAACATTACT
>JBFFLX010000036.1:0-26122 GCA_041554435.1 Bacteroidales bacterium | reverse complement strand
GCAAAGATGAAAGTTGTATTATACTTTTTGTTCATTTGCGACATAAGTTCCAGCAAACTTGTGGTGGAAGTTGAATCCAGATTTGCTGTGGGCTCATCGGCAAGAATAAACTCAGGCTTGGAAGCCAGAGCGCGGGCCACAGCAACACGCTGTTGCTGACCTCCAGATAATTTTGAAGGTCTTGCTTTAATTCGGTCGCCTATTCCAACTGCTTCTAAAAGTTCTTTGGTTCTTATGTCTCTTTCTTTTCTTGGTTTACCCTGCAGTTGCATGATAAATTCAACATTTTCGCCTGCTGTGAGAACCGGTATCAGGTTGTAGGACTGAAATACAAAGCCTATATTATTCTTCCGGAAGTCGATTAATTTTCGTGAACTCAAATTCCAAATACTAACTCCCCCGATTATTACCTCGCCGGAAGTTGGTCTGTCTAATCCTCCAAGCATATTCAGAAATGTAGTTTTACCTGAACCAGAAGGTCCAACAACTGCAGTAAATTCGCCTTCTTTAAAATCGATACTTATTCCGTTAACTGCTTTTACCTGTACCTCACTTGAGTTGTAAATTTTAGTAAGGTTTTTTATCTCGATAACATTCATTTTAATGATTTTTATTTCGTTATTAATTGATATTCTTTATTTTATATTTTATTATTCTATTCTTAGGGCATCTGCCGGATCGTTCTTAAGCGCCTTATAGGCTGGGTAAATTGAGGCAATAACGCCGGTAATTATTACGAGTATGGTAATGTTTATCAACATCGTATAGTCGAGTTGAGTGTAAACAAATGCATCATAACCCAGTTGTTGGTAGCCTTGTGCCCACATACTCAAATCTACCGGGTGTGTCTCACCATATTTGGCACTAAAACCTCCTATTAAAACACCCACAATTCCTCCCGTCAGGGAAAGTAATACGGATTCTAAAACCACCATGGAGAATATTTTTAATTTCCCCATTCCAATAGCCATTAGCATCCCTATCTCTTTTGTGCGTTCCATAACAACCATCAGCATGGTGTTTATAATTCCGAACAATAGCGCCAAAAGAATAATTACAATAAAAATGTACATATACATATCCATTGCTTCTGTGAGATAGTTCATCTCCGGTCGTAGTTCTTTCCAGATTTTTACTTCTAAATTCTCACCGGCAATTTCTTTCACCTGTTGTGTAATTTGTGGAAGTATTTCTCTGTTGTTGATGTTTATTGCAATTTCATGAGCCGCATCTTTTGGGAATGAAGTAAGTTTTTGGATATCAGAATAGCGAACGAATATATTACTACCGTCGAACATAGTATTGTCGGTTGAGTAAATACCCACAACCCTGAATGCTCCGGAAGTAATATTATTGTTAATATCCTGAACGGTAATAACAATTTTCGATTTAACTTTTACATTAAGTTTTTCGGCCAGTTTTTCTCCAATTACCACTGGATTACGCTTAATTCCTTTAAAATATTCACCATCAATAATTTTATTATTTATGGTGGTTACTTCAGTTTCTTCATCGGGTTTAACCCCTGAAATTAAGACTCCTGTAGCGGTTTCTGCAGATGCAGCCATCGATTGAATTACAATTCTTTCACTCACACCACTAACGCCTTCAATTTCAGAAATAGAATTTCTCAAACCATCAGCATCGGCAATATAGTTTGTGAAATCGTTAGTCTCCTGAAATCCCGGTTTATGTATTTGTATAAAAGATAATTCGGTACTTATTACCTTTTGTATTCTTTGATCGGCCATACCTCTGAAGAAGGCTGCGGCAATAACGCCGGCAAAAATTCCCAGGGCAACGGAGAAAATTATTACAAGGCTTCTGACCTTATTTCTCCAAATATTTCGCCATGATATTGAAAGTAACATTTCTTATATTTTTTAATTTCTTATTCAAGTTATTTTTAAAAATCTGTTAGCCACGTAGGGCAGTTGTAAGTTTTAAGGTAAACGACTTTATGATTGGATATATCGCTATTAACATTGTAATAAAAAGAACCACAAAGGCTTGTACGTAATAAATGTCGGGTTGTATTGAGAAATACATATATGGTTCTATGCCCATGTCTATCATTGTTTTTGCCGCATTACCAGTAAGAGGGTAAGGGTTTAAATAATAATAATAGGTAAGTGGGAAACTAACTATTAAGCCTGTAACAGCCCCGATTAAGCCTATAAAGAAGGTTTCTGCTAATAATATCTTACTTAATGTAAAGCGTTGCATACCAATGGCTATCATAACTCCGAGTTCTCTTTTCCTCTCCGAAACCATCATTAAAATAGTTCCTAAAATTCCAAAGGTTATAATGATATAGAGCAGAGTTTTCATAAAGTATCCTCCGGCTTTGTCACCATCAATCATCTGAACAAGTTCAGGCTGTAATTCTTCCCATGATCTAACCATAAAAGGCGATTTAATTTTCCCCTTCATATGACGCATAGCCCTGCCTAAATGGTAATTGTCTTCAATCATTAATACTATAGAAGTTAAGCGCTTATCGGCTGAAAATAGTCTCTGACAACTTTTTAAAGGCATATAAATAAACTGCTTATTAAGTTCAGGAGAAGGGAATTTTAATATTCCCCTAACGGGATAAATGCCTGCTGCCATAACACCATGGAAGCCTTGTCCATAAAGCACAATGCTATCACCAACACCTACGTTTAAATAGTTAGCAAGGTCGATTGCTACGAGTAGTCCATCATCATTTTCGTCAAGATAATTACCTTCGCTAACCCATTTTTTTAATTCCGTAACTTTATTTTCACCTTCGGGATCTATTCCAATAATAACACTACCTTTTGTAAGATTTTCTGACGAGGCCAGTGAGAAATACTCCAGGCGGGAAGTAAATTGAGTTATAGTTGGTTCATTTTCAATTATTTGTTTTAATGAATCAGTATAAACAAATGTGTTATTTATGGTTTTGTTTTCGTGATAGTCTTCCGTAAATATTTGCATATATCCGGAATAAAATTTCACCACATTATTTATCATGGCTTCATATGAGCCATATTGCATTGATGTCATTCCTGTTGCGAGAAATACACCGAAAAATATGGATCCTGCAGTAATTACAGTTCTCCAGGGTTTTCGCCATAAATTCCGCCATGCTATTATTATAATTTTCATTTGTATGTTTATTATGTTTGATATTAACTTCTTATGGATTTGGATACTTTAAGTTTTGCTACAAAAAATATCTGATAAAGAGAAACCAGTAGAAAGATTACAAAAACTGTTATTGCAGGATTGTAAAATATTTCAGGACTAACACTAAACATTATTTTAGGCTCGAAGCCCATGCTTTTATAGGTTTCAGCCATTTGTCCCACAACGGTAATAGGATTTTTATAAAGATAGTAAAGTAGCCCATAACTTACTCCCAGTCCACCCAATACACCTAATATGCCAATTAAAAATGATTCGATAAGCATCATAAAAACCAGTGTTGTTTTTTGAAAACCTATGGCAATCATTACGGCCAATTCACGTTTACGTTCATGCATAAGCATAATGATGGTTGCCCAAACGCCAAAACCGATAATCATAAAGAGCAATGATTTTACCATGGCACTGCTCGACTCTTTTCCCTCAATGAGGTTTAAAATTTCGGGCATTAATTTATCCCATGTATATATTTTTGTATTCTCATTTTCAAATGGTACAAGACTTGCTTCAACCGAATTAATCGTGTTTGTATTTTTTACCATCAATACAACTGATGTGATTTGATCGTTTACCGAGCAATATTCCTGACAATCAGGTAAATTCATGTAAATTATACTCTTGTTTAGTTCGGGAACGGGCATGTCGAGTATCGCACCAACACGGAATAAGTTAACGGCGCTAACACCATGATAGCCCTGGCCGAAAAGAATTAATGAGTCCCCGATTTTTATGTTTAAATTTTTGGCTAGAATCTTGCCAAGCATTAAAGCGTTTTCATTGTTTTCAAGGTATTTACCCTTTTCTACTTTGCTGCTTAATGATGACTTTTCATCTTCCTTCGTTGGATTTATTCCAAATATTACTGCAGGAAAACTTTTCTCTCCATTGGAGGCCAAGGCAAAAGTCTCCAGTCGTTTTTGAAAATGAGTAATGTCTTTATTGTTTGATATAGCTTCTTCAAGTTCAGGAGTAAGTAATAAACTGTTGTTTAAACTTGGAGTTTCTTTATAATCAGGGTTTTGTATTTGAATATATCCTGAATAGAAACGAGCCATATTACCTATCATATTCTCAAAAGAACCCCTTTGCATAGATGTCATAAAACATGCAAATAAAACTCCGAAGAAAACCGAGGAAGAGGTTATTATTGTTCTTCTCGAATTTCTCCAAAGATTACGCCATGCTATTTTGAAATATTTAAACATCAGATTATCTTATGCGTTTCATATTCTGTTTGCTGAAGAAATTATCGGCAATATTGGTGTTGTACTCTATCTCAATAAATTCCATTATTGTTTTATTACCTTCCTCATCAGCAGGTATCATTTCGATTTTTGTAGGTATTTTTCTGTCACCCATCTGCTTTATGTTGTATGCATTTTCAGTGGATTGTAAATAGCCGTCTTCATCGTAATATTCATTTTTCCAAACATTAAATCCATCTTTGGTAATCCACGATTTTATCTTGCCCCAAACTACAGCGGCTTCAGGATGTGGAGTTAATTCAATAACATAACACTTTTGCCCTCTTACTTCCTCTTCTTCCAATAACTTATGGTCATAGTCTACAACAATTGACGATTGTTTTACCAAATCATCATTGGTAAAGTCGCTACCCATCCACGATTGCATCATCATTGAAGGAGGTATTTTTATCATGCGGGAAATTGTAGGTACATAATTCCACATTTCTTTGCCTACTTTTAAAAATACTTGTCCTTTTTCTTTAGCAGGACTGGTAATATAAATCATGAAGTAGTCAGTTCCTTTCGACCAACTTTTCATTTCAATGCTGCGTTCCCATTTTGGTCGCACAATTGTTAACGACATGACACCTTTGCTGGTTTCACCACGGTTTTTTTTGTCGGCTTTCGTAACAATTTCCATCGCTGTTAATTCCTGTGCCTGTATACCATTAATCTGAAAAATCATGGTGGCTAATAATATTGGAATAAGTTTTAAACTTTTCATTATTAATTATTTTATGAATTTATCTATTATTAAATCTGTAACTTCATCTATGGGAAAATGTTCAGGATCAACAACATAATTTAAACTTATGCCGTCAAGTGTTGCACCTAACAAACGTGCGTGCGCTTCAGGATTATCAACTCCTTGATTTTTATAATATTCTACAAGAGTAGCAAACAAAGGCAAAAGGAATTCCATAAATTCGTTTTCAATTAGTTTGATAACGTCAGGCTGCATCATTACAATAAAATATAACTTCCAAAAACTAACATTAGACTTTAATATGTTTGATGATCCTTTTATAAAAAATATAACTTCTTCTTTTGTTAGAATTCCATCTTTGTTAGAGTCGAACACTTCTATAAATATATTAAGTCCGTCGAGTATAATAGTTTTAATTAAGTCCTCTTTATTAGTGAAATAGTTGTACATCAGACCTTTGGAGATGCCGGCTTTTTTAGCAATGGAACTTATAGAAGTACCTGTAAAGCCTTTTTCCGCGAACATCTCCATGGCTGTATCTTTTATGAGAGTTCTTTTCTGCTCTCTTATGTCCTTATATTGTTCCTCTGTTCTTGGCATTTTTTTAATTATATAAATTATTGACTGAACGGTCGGTCAAAAGTAATGCATTTATTTCAAAAGTCAAGTTTTTTTGCAAAAAAATTTGAAATTATTTTTATTTTCTTACGGAAGTATTGTCGTTAAAGGCATTCGAGATAGTGGTGAACAAAATGTATTTGGGCTTATAAGACTAATTGTTATTTTTGCAGCCTAAAATTAACTATAAAAATTGATGGAGAACGTAATACTTGTCGACAAAAATGATAATGAACTAGGTTTAATGGAGAAAATGGAGGCTCATGAGAAGGCTGTACTTCACAGAGCATTTTCCGTATTTATTTTTAACTCTGAGGGTAAATTAATGTTACAGCAAAGGGCTTTACATAAATATCATTCTCCTGGTTTATGGACCAATACTGTTTGTTCTCATCCGCGTAGCGGAGAAACTACTTCTGAGGCTGCGCATAGAAGGATAGTTGAAGAAATGGGTTTTGATTGCGATTTTGAGGAGGCGTTTTCATTTGTTTATAATGCGGATGTAGGGCAGGGACTGACGGAACACGAGCTTGATCATGTTTTTATAGGAGAATCTGATAAACAGCCTGAGATTAATTCTGATGAGGTAGCCTCCTGGAAATATGTTGACTTGGAATGGCTGGAAAAGGATGTTAAAGAAAACTCAGAAGATTATACTATTTGGTTTAAAATAGCTTTAACAGAAGTTATTTCGCATTTTAATAAACTAAAGTAAACTTAATTTTTCAGGCATTAAAGTGTCCTGATTAAGTACTTTAGCCATTAACTCATAAAGTTTTGGTAAACCCTGCTTAAATTCCTTTGGTTTTTCAAAGAAGTTCTCAACAGCAACAGCAAAGAATTCCATTTCGTTGGCAGCAGCATATTCTCTAAATATATGATTTTGAGTTGCTTCCTTTAGTTTTGAGTTGTATTTTACGAACATCAGCCATTCACGGTAATGCTCCTTAAAGTCATTTTCATAAGGATTCATGAGATTAGTTAGGAACAGGGCATGGGCAAATTCATGATAAGCTAAATTTATGGAGTCGGAAGGATCGGCATTACCCTGTTTAATATCTTTCCATGAAAAAACTACCACACCTGTGGCATTTGTTTCTCCTTTTACCATCATATTTGATGCCTTGGAGTAGAATTCATCAGAATAAATAATTATAGTGTGAAAAAGAGGGAACAAGAATTCTCTGAGTCCAAAACTTATTTTAACAGCAGCGGATGCTATTACCAGGATTATTTCACTGTTAAGTTTAAAATCGCCTCTGCTTACAAATCTTTTGCTTGCAATGAATTTTTTAATTCTACTATTAAATGATCGACGCAACCTGGGAGTTAAATTACGATAATAAACATCATTTTTAATTAGGTAATCGATACTGTTTTTTGATAAACGCCACGGGAATAACTCAAAATAAACCGGAGGAGGTTTAAAACTTAGATAATTAATAATTGCTTTCCCCAAATCTATCGATCTTATCATTATGATAATGAGGATTATAGACGCAATTAATAAGTAAATACTTGCAAATGGCATTATTGTGTGTTAGGAAGTCCAAATATCAAAATATATTTCAAATAAACTACAAATAATTTAATTTATCAAAAACACTTCAATACAAAGTTTACCTTTGTTTTTTAATCGTAAATCAAAATTGGTCGATGAAAGCATCATTTAATCTCAAAAGAAAAATTTTCGTACTTAGTATTTTAGTTTTCAGTTATGCAAGCGCATATTCCCAGTTTGAAAACCTTAAGTTTGGAACCGACTCAACACTTGAAGTTGTTACATGGAATATTGAGCATTTTCCAAAAAATGGAGAAACAACCATTAATTATGTTGCTGAATTAATGTCGGCTATCGACGCCGATATATTTGCAATTCAGGAGGTTGAAGATGAAGTGAATTTACAGCAATTAATTGAATTAATGCCGGGATGGGATTATGCATATGCCTTTAATCAATATGCCGCATTGGCCTATGTTTACAATACTGATTCACTTACTGATGTAAACTTCTTCGAAATATATACTAACAAATCAAGGGAATTTCCCAGATCGCCCTTTTTGATGGAATTTACTTTTCGAGCACAGCAATTTCTGATTATTAATAATCATTTAAAATGTTGTGGGGATCAATATTTAGATATGAATGATGATTGGGACGAGGAAAAAAGAAGATTTGATGCATGTGTTTTGTTAGATAATTATATTGAAACTAATTACCCGGATTCTAAAGTTGTAATTACAGGAGATTTAAATGATATTCTGACTGACGAATTTATTGATAATGTTTTTGAAATATTTATTGCAAACGATAATGATTATTTGGTTACCGATATGGATATCGCCTATGGCGATGAGTCAGACTGGTCGTATCCTTCGTGGCCCTCTCATCTTGATCATATAATAATTACAAATGAGTTATTAGATGAATATAATAGTTCGGAGTCGGTCACTCAAACAATTAAAGCTGATGAATATTTTGAAGATGGTTTTGATGAATATGACGATAATGTTTCCGATCACAGACCGGTTGGTATAAAAATTAAAACGGAAAATCATGTAGGTATTAATGAAACACTTACTGAATCAACCATAAGTATTTATCCTAACCCAATTGAAAACAGGGCAACAATTTGGTTTCCTGAGGAAATGGTGGTTGAGAAACTGGAAATTTATGATGCTCAGGGAAAAATGAAGCATGAACAATTTATAAGTAGGGATATTAAAAAAACAGATTTGATTTTAGGAGAGTTCGATGGTGGTATATATTTTGTGAAGTTGACTTCAGATGAAGGAAAGACTGTTGTTTCTAAAATTATTGTAAAATAAATGGAATGTTCCGTACTAACATTAAGGAATTTTGAATTAGAAGATGCCAAACGTATTGCATTATTGGCAAACAATAAAAAAATATGGATTAACCTAAGGGATGCATTTCCTCATCCATATTCTCAGGAAGATGCTGTTCAGTTTATCGAAAAATGTCGAAAAAGGAAACCTCAATCGGTTTTTGCAATTATTTATGATGATGAGTTATGTGGATCGATCGGTATATTTCAAATGCAGGATGTATATCGGAAATCGGCTGAGATTGGATACTGGATTGGAGAAGAATATTGGGGTAAGGGAATAGCCACCAAGGCAGTTGAGAAAATAGTGCAATATGGTTTCGAAAATTTTGATATTATAAAAATATTTGCCGGTATTTTCAGCAATAACAGAGCCTCGGAAAGAGTACTAGAAAAAAATGGTTTTATAAAGGAAGCAATTTTAAAGAAAGCCGTATTTAAAAATGGTGAATTCCTTGATGAACATAGGTATTCATTACTCAAATTATAAACTTTTGGTAATTTAACCGCAAAGAACGCAGAGAATTTCGCAAAGGGCGCAAAAAAACCTTAGTGTTCCTTCGTGCTGTCCTTGGAGCGCCTTTGTGGTTAGATTTTAACCGCAGAGAACGCAAAGTAAATCGCAAAGAGCGCAAAAAAACCTTAGCGTTCCTTTGTGCTGTCCTTAGTGTTCCTTAGTGCTATCCTTGGAGCGCCTTAGTGGTTAAATTTTAAACGCAGAGAACGCAAAGTATATCGCCAAGGGCGCAAAGAAAAAATATGTTTACTTTGTATAAACCGTTGCGTAATCGCCACTCTTGGGAAATTGATAGATCTTGAGATCGAAATCTTTTACAGCAGCCATTACATGATCGAAAATATCGGCCTGAACTCCTTCGTATTCAATCCATTCGGTGGTTTTGGAAAAAACATAAATCTCCATGGGAATACCTTTCTCACTTGGTGGTAACTGGCGTACCATAAAGGTCATGTCCAGATTTATGTCGCTTCTGTTACTCAAATATCTCTTTAAATACTCCCTGAAAATTCCAATATTGGTTTGACGTCTTCCGTTAGTTGTTATCTGAGTATCTAACTTTTGTTTTGCATTAAAGGCTTCAATTTCTGCTTGTTTTTTCTCGATATAATCCCTTATAAGTGCAATTTTTTTAAGTCTTTCCAGCATTTCATCGTTACAAAACTTAATGCTGTCCATATCGATATTAATGGCCCTTTTAATTCTCCTTCCACCCGAAACTTCCATACCTTTCCAATTCTGGAAAGAGTCGGAGATTAAACTATAGGTTGGAATAGTAACTATTGTTTTATCCCAGTTCTGAACTTTTACTGTAGTAAGATTAATTTCCAGAATATTACCATCGGCACCAAACTTTGGCATGCTTATCCAGTCGCCTATAGCAACCATCTTATTGAAAATCAACTGCAAACCGCCAACAAATCCCAAAATGGGATCTTTAAAAATCAGCATCATCACAGCCGACAAAGTTCCTAATCCAACTATTATACTGCTCAGATCTCTATCGAATAATTGTGCCACTATTATAAGTACACATGCTACATAAAGAATTATTTTGATAATTTGAACTACTCCTTTTATGGGATGATCCTTGGAAAATGGAAAACGTTCGTAATAATCGTTAAGGGTAGATAACAGGCTGTCGATTATAAGTATCACGATAATTACGAAGAAGAGTTCAACTGCGCTTATTATCAATTCAGTAGTTTGGGGATAATTGGTTAAGGTGTCGTCAGTAAAATAATATAAAACAAGAGCTGGTATCAGTAGTGAAATTCTTTTAAAAAACCTGTGTTTTATTAAAAGGTCATCAAATTGTGTTGCTGATTTGTTAAATAGCGGGATTAATATTCTCTTGATAACATTTAAAGTGATGGCATATGCCAAATACGAAACTGTCAAAAGCAAAATTAGTGATACAATATCAGTAATGTTTTGTGCCCAAACACTTTTCATTCCCCAATCAAGCAGGAGTTTGTAAATAAATTCTTCAGCAGCGGTAATATTATCCATAGTTGTTTTTTTCTAAAAAAAAGACCGAAACTCATTTTGAATTCCGGTCTGCAAATTTATATAATTTAGTAATGTTGGTTAAGTCAAATTAAATACTTTTTACAATTTTGTAAAAGCATCAAGATATTTGTTTCTGATTACCTCTAGTTTTTTTATACTAGGTGTTTCATCATATATCCTTACGAAATCTACTATACTATCGTCGATAAATGCTGTGGCAATCGCTGCATCAAAATTATTGTCAGTAAGATTGTATTTGCAACTCATCGTCATCTTCTCAAAGGTTTGCCAACGCAGCAAGCCGGGAATAATAAAATAATTATAGTTCGGATCATCGCTATCCCTATAAAAATTTTCTTTAATTTCTTCCAGGCTAAAAAACTTATAAACCTTAATTATTGTTTCTGCTTCGTTTACCTTTTTAGCCCTGCTAAAATTTATTCCTAAATTTTCAAACTCCTTAGTAACATCCCCAACTAAGGAGTATTTAAGATCCTTAAGCCTGATAGCTGATCTGTTTTCATTTTTTACGTTTAGAAATGAAGGTGCCGCATCAAAATCATAAGGAAGAATTTTTTTTACTTCTTGAATGGCTCTTTGTAGTCTTTCTTCTTTATGAATTGATTTTGTGATTGCAAAAAGTGAGTTTGGTTCCAGGTTATCAGGTACTGTTGATCCATGATAGCCAGGAAATGGAGATAAAGTTTCTAAAACTAATACATTAGAATTGGTTTCATTTTGTACAGAAGCAACTTTTTCCTTTTTTATAATTTTTCCAAAAGTTTTATAAACGTTCTTGCTCATATTTTTTTTATTAAATTTAAAATGGTTTTTTATGCTAAAATAATAAAAATAATTATTCGTGCAACCCATTGTTAATATTTAACAATATGATAACATATCTAATCTTCGCTCATATACAGACGCTTAAGCTTGCCTTTTTTTAAGTAGGAGGAATAACTCATTACCGCTTCTTGGCTTTATTGAGTTTTTGCATTTTTCAAAATGAATAAAATCAAAAGTCTTCTCAAACAGCAATTTGTATTCTTCATAACTTCCGCCAAAAGGTGGTCCCTCAAAGGGGAATTTAATATCAAACAATACTCCTGCAAGTTTGCCATTTTCTTTTAACAAATCAGCGATTTTTGCTAGGTAGTTTGGCCTCATAGAAACCTGTAGTGAACTGAAAAATGTCTGTTCAATAATTAAATCATATTTTCCATGATGTTTAAAGAAATCATCGATAATTATTTGTGAATCAGGGAAATCAGGGCATCGTGCTTTTAATTCTTCACTGCCGGAAATGGCAAAGTCCAAATAATAAATATTCTTAAAACCCTTATTAAACATATACTCAAGTTCCCAGCCTTTACCGGCGCCGGGGATGAGTATTTTCATATTTTTATCTTCTAATTGATTTATATATTCCACAATAGGAGTAGAGGGATAACCAATATCCCATCCCGTTTGCTTCTCTTTATATCTTCGGTTCCAATAAGTACTTTCGTTAGTATTTGTCATTTAATAATTAAACAAATGTAATATTAATACATTGCATCCCAAGGTGGAAGAAGAGTGGCTTTTTGTTTAAGCACTTTCAATGTCTTTTCATCCAAATATTTCTTGTTGATTACCAGGCGGAACATATATTCACTGAACCAGGCATCAGTCATTGTTAGATAACCTTTATTGCCTTTGTCGGCACCCCAGGAGTTTTCCAGCTTCCATTTGTCGGTTGTGCCATCAGGAAGTATGTTAACTCCTACCAATGCCATTCCGTGTGTTGAAGCACTTTCGAAGGTTTCTATTCTTTGTTTTTTATTCATGCCGAAATCAACTCCAAACAAATCGTTATAGTTGTAATTATTTACATCTAGCGTACCTGTTGTGATGTTAAGTTGCTTGCCCACATCGCATGAAAAATACATTGCCTGATTATTTTTTATTGAAATTGCAGCAAATTCTTTGATTTTTTCTGAAGGGAGATTGATGTATTTCCAGTTTCCGCCTTCAACGAGATTACGGTCGTATTCAACTTCATAAAGTTTATAATAATCGTGGCGAGGGTCATCCATTAGCATAACATAATCTGCTAAATTTTGACCAATTAATTCCTTATAGAAACTTAGAGGAGTATACTTTTTCACTTCACTAAGTTTGCCTTCCTTGTTTTTATATTGCCAGGAAAATTCTGTTGGTGGTTCGCCCAGGCTTAGAACCAAAATCCTATAGATATCTTTTAGCATATCCATTTTCTTCATTTGCTTTTGTTCTTCGCTCATACGGGAAATAGCTATTTGGCGCATTTCCAAACCTTGCTCTCTGAGTTTGCGTTTTAAAAGTCGCGACATCATTGAGGTTTTCTCGCTTTGATAGGTATCGGGCATGGCAGAAGTTGGGACAAGGCCATACTTTACAACATTGTCGGCAAAGGTTGTCCATTGACCACCATCGCCAATGGGGTTTTTAAACAACCATTCAACTTTTTTATCACTCATAGGAAGATTAGCAGTTTCCTTAGCTATTTCTAAAAACAGGTTAGCCTTTTCAAACTGATCCCAAAAGAAATTATAGGTTTGTGAAAATTCAAAAGTGCTAAGGCTGTATTTTTCCTGTACCATTGGTTTTAAGGTGTTCAAGCCTGTGTAAAGCCAACATCTTCCAGATTGTTTCTGATTAGAAATGCCTGAGGTTTTAACTTCGTTAGAGAAGAAATGGTTTACTTTTCCCTCGTTGCTTCTGTTTTCAGCAAGTTTTTTTATGTCGTTATGACTCACTGCGTTAAGAAGTGCTCGGTTCTCAGGAGTGTTTTTAAAACTTTGTTGTATCTCTTTAAGAGCATTTTTATCAATTTGCTGAGCATTTAAATTAACTATTGAAATTATCGCCAGAGCGATTATTAAATATGTACGTTTCATTTATTGAAAGTTTTTGTGATTTTTTTTAAGAGGCGAATTTAACTAATTGTTTTAATTTACTGATAATTCTCAGCCACCCGACATTTTAAATTTGTATCCCATTTGTGTTAGAAGGACTTTAATCTTCTCACGAACATCTCCTTGAATTAATATTTCTCCGTCTTTTGCAGTTCCACCAACTCCGCATTTTGTTTTTAAGGTTTTACCTAAATCAGTAAGGTCATCATCCGATCCTATAAAACCACTTATCAAAGTAACTTTTTTACCTTTTCTCTGCTTTTTATCCAGAGAAATCCGCAGGTCCTGTTGATTTGGATCCAGGGTTTCTACTACTTCTTCCTCATTACTCTGGTATTCGAAATCAGGATCAGTGGAAAATACTATACCGCTAAATTTTTGCTTCTTTTTTGTCATGATTTATGGAATTATAATGTTAAGAGATAAGGCCTTTATTTTTATATCAAGTACTTTCCCCAGGTTTATGGCCTCTCCGTCAATATTACTTACTCTGTTTTTAGTTTGCTTTACTATTATATTTTTTACGGGAATTATATTTACATGTGGCGACAGGTGTATCTTTTTCAATAATAATAAATTAGCAATCAAAGGAATCTCCAGTAATATGGGCTTTTTTACTATGCACAAATCCAGTTTCCCATCGTTTAATTTTGCATTTGGAGCTATGGCAGTATTATAGCCAAACTGATTGGAGTTTGCAAAACTTAAGAAAAGTGCTCTGGTTTTTATTTTGGTGTTTTTGTCAATTATTATGGTGTACTTTTTTGGTTTGTATCTTGGGTATTTAGATGCAACTAGTCTGAAATATGATAAAAATCCACGTTGATTACTTTTTGCAAAATGTTTGGCTACCAGAGCATCGAAACCTACTCCGGCTATACTTACAAATGGTTTGTCGTTAATAGTTGCCGTATCAATTTTAATATTTTTTTCACTTTTAATCAGCTTTAATGCTTTGCCTCTGTTAAAAGGAATGCCAAGGTGACGAGCCAATCCATTTCCCGAGCCGCCCGGTATAATCCCCATTATACTAGTGCTGTTAATCATTTGGGAGGCTACTTCATTAATGGTACCGTCTCCGCCAACTGCCACAATAATATCGGTATTTTCATCAACAGCTTGTTTGCTTAATTCAGCTGCATGGTACTTGTATTCAGTGTGTTGTATTTTAAGGTCGTATTTTTCCTTATCAAAGGTCGACAATATTAGAGGTTCAATATCGGCTTTCTTTCCTCTGCCTGAAACAGGGTTTACTATGAAAACAATTTTCTTTTTCTTAATCATTATTGACTTTGCCTTATTGAACTGAAAAAATATAAAAAACTAATTGTTGACAAAATTATTAAATAGTGGGTAATATCTTAGTCAAACTGATACTTTTGTTTCGTCAAATGAATAAAATTAATAATTTTTATGTTTAAGCAATTTTCAATTCTACTTTTATCGCTGCTGTTTTTCTCACAATATGCTGTTTGTCAAAACTATCCAGAGAACTACTTTAGATCACCATTGGATATTCCCTTATATTTAAGTGGCACTTTTGGAGAATTGCGAACTAATCATTTTCATTCGGGAATTGATATAAAAACTCAGGGTAAGCAAGGAAAAAAGGTTTATGCCATAGCAGATGGTTATGTTTCGCGTATTAAGATATCTACATCCGGTTACGGAAAAGCATTGTATATAACTCATCCGAATGGGTATGTTTCGGTTTACGGACATCTTAAAATGTTTAATGCAGAAATTCAAAAGTATATATTAGACTTGCAATATAAAAATGAGAGTTTCGAACTTGAATCCTTTCCCGACAAGGAAAAGTTTAAAATAAAAAAGGGCGATATTATTGCATATTCAGGAAATACAGGTGGATCTATGGGGCCGCATCTTCATTTTGAAATTAGAGAAGAAGCTTCGCAATATCCGCTAAATCCACTTTTATTTAAAAGTATAAAAATTAAGGATTTTACCAGACCTCAGATTAAAGGGTTGGCAGTTTATCCTGCAGATGAAAATTCAACGGTAAACGGTAAGAATGATACTTTATATATTCCTGTGGAAGGATGGGGTGAAAAGCACCGGCTAAAGAATAATCCACAATTAAAAGTAAGTGGAAACATCTCATTTGGAATTCGTGCATACGATAAAATGAATGAGATAAACAATAAAAACGGGATTTATATTGTGGACTTGAATATCGATTCAGTAAAAAGTTTTGGCATAAAAATGAACCGTTTGTCGTTCTCAACAAATCGCTATATAAACACACTTATGGATTATGGTTTCTTTGTTGAAAATAACCTGAAATACATTAGAACAACCATTGATACAAATAATAGACTGTTTATTTACGATGAGGTTAAGAATAACGGAATTTTCTCCTTTAACGATACATTAAATCATGAAATAGAATTTATAGTTAAAGATGCTTATAATAATGTTTCAAATCTTAGGTTTGTGGTAACTGCAGGAGATACTTTAGTGGAAAATAAGAAGCCTCCAAAGGAGGGAAAGTCATTTTTGTTTTCTAAAAAGAATGAAATTAATGAAAATGGAATTAAAGTAGATTTTCCTGCAAACACTTTTTACAGAAGTTTGAATTTCCTTTTTGATACACTTGAGGGTAAAACTCCTTATTCGCTTGTTTATCAATTAAATAACAACAAGGTGGCGGTTCAAAAATATTTTGAATTATCAATAAAACCCAACAATATTGATGAAAAGTTTGCAAATAAACTATATATAGCTTACAGCCCTGATAATGAGGAATATTTTTATGTGGGTAATGACTATTCTTCAAATTATATATCTGCAAGATCGCGAATGCTGGGGTATTATACGATTATGGTTGATACGATAAATCCACTAATAAAAGAGAAGAATATAAAATCCTCAAAAAATATAGCTGAGCAGAAAACAATTCAAATGTTAATTCAGGATGATGAAACAGGTATTAAAAGTTATAATGCCTATTTAAATGAACAATGGATTTTGATGGAATACGATGCTAAAAATAACTTATTAACATATCAAATAGATGATCATTTAAAGAAAGGAAAGAATAACTTCCGCCTGGAGGTTGAAGATTTGCTTTCCAATAAAAGTGTTTATGAAGCAGTATTAATCAGATAAATTGTTCTAAATTTTAAACCAGGAAACGCTCATGCGGTTTATCCGTATATCGCATTCATCTTTAATTAAAGAAAATATTAGTTCATCATTTTCAAAACTAAAACTATAATGCCCTTCAATGGAGGAACATGATTTGCTGTTAGCGTCGTTAATAAATGTTGCTATTGTTTTCTCAATTAATATCTTTACCTTTATTTTTGAAGATACATCCACGGAAGGCATTTCTAGAGTAAAACTATCTCCTTTTATTGTAAGCATAGTGCCATCATAATTGCTAACCCATGTTCCTTTTATAGGATTGTCTTTTACTTGTTTCTTTATTATTTTTGTAATTCCTACGGTGTCAGATGAACTATTCATCATGTTCTCAATGGTTTCTGTTATCTTAAACTTTTCTCTGTTAGTATAGAAATATGCAATCAAAACTGAAATTATTGCAATAAACAGAACTACTAGTACAAATTTAATTAACTGACCATTACCTTTATTCTTCTTTTTTCTTGTGTTAGTTTTTTTAGCCATCAATTTTTTTAGCTAAAGTAAGAATTTACTAAATTATTATCCATCATTATTTTTGATTTATCAACAAAGAGTTTTCTGTAATTTGAAATTTTATGTGAAAATTATAATGCTTAAAAATATATCTTTGCCGCATGAATGAAACTATACTAATTCTTGATTTCGGATCCCAGTATACTCAGCTTATTGCGCGCAGAGTTAGGGAGTTAAATGTATATTGTGAGATACATCCTTTTAATAAAATACCTAAAGATTTAAGTCAGGTAAAAGGAGTAATACTTTCGGGAAGTCCATTTTCGGTGAGAGATGAGAAGTCGCCCATACCTGATTTAACAAATATCAGAAAGAAATTTCCATTATTGGGAGTATGTTATGGAGCTCAGTTTTTAGCACAAAGCAATGGTGGAGAAGTAATGCCATCCAATAACAGAGAATATGGCAGAGCAAATTTAGGGTTCATCGATAGTGGTAGTCTGCTTATGAAAGGCATGTCGCACAATAGCCAGGTATGGATGTCGCATGGTGATACCATATTAAATTTGCCCGAAGATTTTAATATTATCACAAGTACCGAATCGGTTGAAGTAGCAGGTTTTAAAGTTGAAAATGAAGATACTTTTGGAATACAGTTCCATCCCGAGGTTTATCATACAACTGAAGGAAGTGTTTTACTAAATAATTTTATTGTAAATATTTGTAGGTGTAGCCAAAACTGGACGCCTGATTCGTTTGTTGAAACAACTGTTGATGCTTTAAAGGAAAAACTTGGTAACGACAAAGTTGTGCTGGGACTTTCGGGTGGTGTAGATTCTTCTGTGGCGGCAATACTTCTGCACAAAGCAATAGGTAAAAATTTATACTGCATCTTCGTTGATAATGGATTATTGAGGAAAAATGAGTTTGAAGATGTTCTGCATTCATATAAAGATTTAGGTCTTAATGTAAAAGGTGTTGATGCGTCGGATAGCTTTCTTGACGCATTAAAAGGAGTTGAAGAACCCGAGGCAAAAAGAAAGGTAATAGGAAACACCTTCATCGAAGTTTTCGACCATGAAGCCCATCTGATAAAGGATGTAAAATGGTTGGCACAGGGAACTATTTATCCTGATGTTATTGAATCTGTTTCTGTTAAGGGGCCTTCTGCTACCATAAAATCACATCATAATGTGGGTGGGTTACCCGACTTTATGAAACTCAAGGTAGTGGAACCTTTAAATACACTTTTTAAAGATGAGGTTAGGCGTATAGGCAGAACAATGGATATGCCTTCGTTTATACTCGACAGGCATCCTTTTCCCGGACCGGGATTGGGAATTAGAATACTTGGGGAGGTTACCAGAGAAAGAGTAAAAATTCTACAGGAAGTAGATCATATTTTTATTCAAGGCTTACGCGATGATAATTTGTATAATGAAGTATGGCAGTCGCTGGCAGTATTATTACCCATAAATTCTGTTGGAGTTATGGGCGATGAAAGAACTTACGAAAATGTTGTTGCCTTGAGAGCCGTGGGTTCAACAGATGGAATGACCGCCGACTGGTCGCATCTTCCCTATGAATTTCTTGCTAAGGTTTCCAATAAAATTATTAATCAGGTAAAAGGTGTTAACAGAGTTGTTTACGATATAAGTTCCAAGCCACCTTCAACTATCGAATGGGAATAGTCAGAAAAATTTATGTTGATTTTTGTCTTTATAAAATTTCAAATTCACATTTTTTATGATAGAATTTGAACTGCTTTTTACTTTTCGACAACAAATTTAATGGCTACTCGTTATTTTAACGTTTTATATTATATTTGGAAAAAATTGCCAAAAATATTTTAGATTGTGAAGAAGACTTTAATAAGTTTTTATTTAGTATTGGTAGTCAGTATCATAGTTGCCCAAACTGTGACTGTAATTCCAACCAAGAGAGTTGAACAAAGAAATGGTAAACAATATTATGTTCATATTGTACAAAAAGGACAAACCGTTTATTCCATTGCGAAGGCTTATAATGTTGGCATTGATGAGATTTATTATGAAAACCCTTCTTCAAAAAATGGCATTAATATAAATCAGGAATTACTAATTCCCACACAAAATAAAGAAACAGAAATCAGGCAGGAAATAGAGACTACTGATTTTGAGTTTTTCTATCATGTTTGTGCCCAAGGGGAGACCTTTGCAGATGTTGCTGGCATATATCTTCTTGATGAGCAGAATGTTAGAAGGGCAAATCCCGATTCAAGAGAGCCTTTTAGAGAAGGTCAGTATTTGAAAATTCCGGTAGAAGTTCCGGAAAGTGTTATAAAAGCGGAATTCCCTCCGGAAGCAGTAGCAACAAGAAAACAAGCCACAAAAGATTTTACAAGAAAGCGTGCAAATACAGTAAGTTTCAATCCAAATATTGCTGTTATCCCCAACTACCGCCATGTGGTTATTGCTGGGGAAACAACACAAAGTATAGCCGATAAATATAAGGTTGATATAATAACATTAAAGGCTGTTAATCCCGGATTAAGCGACAGAGTTGAAAAGGGAGAAAGGTTGAGAATTCCATCTACTGGAGTAGTTCCTTCTAATTCAACTGTTGTCCCAGTAGGAGTAAATACAGCACAATCGGAAAGTGTTAAAGGAGGCGATCAACCTGTACAAGAGCCGCGAACAGATAGCACCAAAAATGAGGTAAAAGGAAGTAAATCCGATGAGGAAGGCTTTAGAATTCATGTTGTTCAAAAGAAAGAAAACCTTTATCGAATTAGTCGAAATTATGGAGTTAGCATACAGGATTTGTATGATGCAAATCCGGGTTTAACTGAAAATATTAATATAGGACAGAAAATAAGGGTTCCAAAAAAAAAAATAACTGAGGGATATATTATTTATAGAGTAAAATCCAAGACCAAAATCCGGAAAATTGCCAAACTTTATAATATTCCCGAATCAGCAATATTAAAAATTAACAGAGGAATTGGTAAACGTGTTTACAGTGGACAAGCGGTGAAAATTCCTGTGGGGCGAAATGCAATTGTTGTTGATGAAATCCCAGATAAAACTCCGCCGGAAAAGGAGGCAAAAGAAAAGGAATTAATTGTTGACAAAGATTTTGGTCCTTGTAATAAAACATATTTCAGATCAAATCAACCAATAAAGATTGCCCTTATGGTTCCTCTTTTTCTAGAGGAAATTTCAGATAGTACTCAGGTGGAAAAAGTATTGAGAGGTGACGCTTCGGGCTTTCAACCTTTTTCTTTTATTAGTTTTGTTGAAGGTGCTAAATTAGCCGTGGATTCTCTTAAAAAAATGGGTGTTAATGTGGATCTGCAAATTTATGATGTGGATAAAAGTTTAAAGAAAACTACCAAAGTTCTGCAAAATCCTGAACTTAAAAATGCCGATCTTATAATTGGACCATTTTATAGCGAGAGTTTTAATCAGGTTGCACTATTTGCCGGTAATTTCGGTATACCAATAATAAACCCATTGACTTACAGGCAGAGCGTGCTTGCAAATTACCAAACCGTAATAAAAGTAAAACCGGAAGAATCAACACAGTTAGGCCTTATCCGAAATTTAATTACTCAAAAATTTTCCGACTCAAAGTTGTTTTTGATTACTCAAAATTCATATCGCGATGCTGACAAAGTTCTTGAACTGGAGAATGAACTTAAGCAAATTGAGATGCCTGAAATATCCTATAGCAATATGGAACTATATAATTATGCTGTTTTGGTTGCTATGAGAGATGAAGAGTGGGTTGAAGGCGATTGGATGCCCAACTATTCAATGGAAGGAAAAATGCTTAACCCTGCCTCTCTAAATGAAAATATTAACGATACAACGTATTTTGAGAACTCCTTGACCAGAATAAACTATATGTCGGATGGTTTTGACAGGTTTATAAATAATGCAGCAGCTTTGCGCCCAAATACAGTAGTTATTTACGGAAGAGATAAGGCTTTTGTAATGGATGTTATGAACAAACTTAATGAATTTCGCGACTCGCTGAATATAAATGTAATAGGCCTTCCCCTTTGGGAAAAATTCGATAATCTGGATATGGTTCAGTTGAATAATTTAAAGACAATTACTCCACAATCAGAATATATCGATTACGATAAGGAAGAAGTTCAGGATTTCATCTATGAATACAGAACAAAATACTTTACCGACCCTGATGAATATGGATTTATAGCCTACGATATAACTATGTATTTTGCAAATGCAAGTTTTTATTATGGAAGGTCTTTTGAGCATTGCTTAAGGTATTTTCAAATACCTGGACTAACAACAAGTATGAAGTTTGAAAGAGCCTATATGGGTAACAAAAGTGTTGTTAATACTACATGGAATCTTATTCAGTATTATAATTTGAAAATGCATAAACTCAGTCTGGAGGAATATTTTTATGAGAACGATAATGCAAACTATTAAACATTCCTTTTTTGTAATTATAAGCCTGAGTATTACTGTGTTATTTTTGGCATCTTGCTCAAGTAATACTAAAAAAGTTTATTGGGATTCCGGAAAATTACAATCGGAAGTACATTATAAGGAAGGACAAATGCATGGCCGGGCAATTTGGTATTATGAAAATGGAAATGTCCAACAGGAATTAACCTACAACCAAGGCAATATCGATGGAGAAATGAAGCGATATTATAGTAATGGGAATCTTGAATCGGTGAGTTATTATAATAAGGGTTTGCTAAACGGTCAGGCGTTAACCTACAATAGGGAAGGTGTTTTAACTGCTGAAGAAAATTATACCAATGATACTCTTGACGGAGTTGTAAATAAATATTATTCCGATGGAAAGCCTCAAATGACAGGCGCCTATAAAAATGGAAAGTATCAGGGTGCCTGGATTTATTATGATGTTTATGGAAATGTTGTGGGTTCAGCAAACTATAAGGAAGGTACCGGATTGCTTAAAGGTTGGTGGCCAAACGGAAATATTAAAAGGGAAGTAAACTATAAAAATAACCAAAAAAACGGAGCCGAAAAATCATTCGACTCCGATGGAAAACTTATAGAAATTTTGTGGTTTGAAAATGGTATCCAAAAGCAAGAGGTCGATAAATAAACTAGTCTAAAGTAAACTTTATTGGTATGTTGTATGTTACTCTGACTTTTTCACCTCTTTGTACTCCTGGTTTCCACTTAGGCATCATTTTTACAACTCTTATGGCTTCATTATCGAGTTCACTACTAACGCCTCTAAGAATTTTTACGTTTGTTACACTTCCATCAGATTCAACTATAAAGTTAACAAAAACACGTCCCTGAATTCCATCTTTTTTCGCTTTTTCAGGATATTTTATATTGTCTGATAAAAATTTGTAAAAAGCCTTTTCTCCTCCAGGAAATTCAGGCATGGTTTCCACCACAGTGAATACTTGTTCTTCCTGCATTTCCTCGATTGGTTGAATCATTTCAATAGAATCAGATTGCTCTGAAGTAGTTTGTTCAGTATTAGTCAATTCGTCAACTTTGGTTTCCTCCTTTTGCGGACTACTACATGCTAATATGGTAATACCAAAGGCTATGGGCAATATAATTGCGCCAAAAACTAATTTGAGTTTTGAATTTTTTCGTGTCATCATGTTTATACGTTTTTTTAATAGTGAATAACTAAAATTATGTGTAATTGAATTTATTGTTAGCAAACTGCTGTTTTGTAATAGCAGTAACTGATATTTTCCCAAATCGGAATTTTCCAGTAATGCTCCTCTGTCGGCAAGAAATTCATGATTTTCTCTTATGGAGTTTTTTAATAAATAACTAATTGGATTAATCCATTGTATGATAATTAATAACTCAGCCAATAATAAATCAATACTATGCTTTTGTATGGCATGTACCTTTTCATGACTGATTATTCCCTCAGAAATTCCGGAGTTATTATAAATGGATTCACTTATAAAAATATAATTAAAGAAAGAAAATGCAGGCATATTATCCTTCAGTAAAATAAAGGTAAAGCCTTGATTATTAATTCTTTTGTTGGTTTGTATCAGTTTATTAATTCCGATAATACGATAGATGAGGTTTATTAAGATTACTGCACTTATTAATAGATAAATGAACATAAAGATTATTTCGGGAGAATAAGTTGAAGTTTTATTTGGTAATTTATTTGTGACAATATTCAATTCATTCAAAACTACATTAAGGGATAAATTGTTAGTAATAATATCGTTTGAATTTTGGAGAAATGATAAATCAATTGCAGGTAAAAGCGGGCCAACTATTCCAATCACTAATATCAGCAACAGATAAATTCTGTTGAACACCAAACTTTTCTGTGCTCTGAAAAATAGCATATATACCATATATAGTATGGCAAGGCTAAATATCGATTTTATGAGATATATTAAAAGTTCCATATTATTTATGTTTTTTTCTTTCTTCAATTTGCTTTTCTATAAGCGACCGGATTTCTTCAAGTTCTTTTAAGCTCATATTTTCTTCCTTCGAAAAAAATGAAGCAAGAGATTTATATGAATTCCCAAAGTAGTTTTTGATTAAACCACTAAACTGCCTTTTTCTATAAGTATCTTTTTGTATTAAAGGAAAATATTGATGCGATTTTCCTATAGATTTATGTCCGACAGCGCCTTTTTTTTCAAGAATTCTTACGATAGTCGATACAGTATTGTATGCCGGGTGGGGCAGAGGCAACTCTTTAATAATTTCTCTAACATATGCCTTCTCCAGTTTCCAAAGCACTTGCATTATCTCTTCTTCGGCTTTTGTTAATCTATTCATGTGCGTATTACTTTTAATAACTAATTAATTAGTTGACTATATCACAGATATTGAATATAATACATACTTCGTGCCAAACAACTAAAAACTTAGTTTAAAATTATTGTTTTTATCATTTTTGGAAGATTTTATTTATTTTTTGATTGTTTTCATGAATAATTTCATCTCTTATTTAGACAAGGTATAAAATATGTATTTTTGCTTCCTCAAACGTTATAGTATTACAATTTAGAATACATTTGCGTCATCAAATTTCATCACTGTTAATAGATTAACAGTGATATTAAATAACAAAAAAATAATTGTTTAACAGATAAATATAAATATCATGGATTTAAACAACATAATGAACGAGCTGGTTAAGAAACATCCCGGCGAACTGGAATACCATCAAGCGGTACGTGAAGTACTTGAGTCGATTGAGGGAGTAGTAAATGAGAACCCTCAGTTCGAGTCAGCAGGTATTATTGACAGGCTAATTGAGCCTGATCGTGTTTTATCTTTCAAAGTGCCTTGGATGGATGATGAAGGTAAAGTTCATGTAAATCTTGGATACAGGGTGCAGTTTAACAATGCTATAGGACCTTATAAAGGTGGCTTACGTTTTCACCCAAGTGTAAACTTATCTATACTTAAATTTTTAGGTTTCGAGCAGATATTTAAAAATGCTCTTACCACACTACCAATGGGTGGTGGAAAAGGTGGATCAGATTTCAACCCTAAAGGAAAATCTGATGCTGAAATCATGCGTTTTTGCCAGGCATTTATGCTTGAATTACACGCAATTATAGGTCCTGATACTGATGTTCCTGCCGGGGATATTGGAGTTGGTGGAAAAGAAATAGGATTCCTTTATGGAATGTATAAGAAATTACAGAGAGAGCATGTTGGTGTTTTAACTGGCAAAGGCCTTGGATGGGGTGGAAGTCTTATTCGTCCTGAAGCTACAGGTTTCGGTACAGTATATTTTGCAAAAGAAATGCTTGCAACCAAAAATGAAACTTTCGAAGGTAAAACAGTTGCTTTATCAGGATTTGGTAATGTTGCTTGGGGTGCTGCTTTAAAAGTTGAAGAATTTGGTGGTAAAGTTGTTACTCTTTCTGGACCTGACGGATATATTTATGATCCTGCAGGCATTACAGGAGAAAAAATAGAGTATATGCTTGAACTTCGTGCCACTAATATGGACGTTGTTGCTCCTTATGCAGAGGAATTCCCTGAAGCAACTTTCTACGAAGGAAAACGTCCTTGGGAAGTAAAAGTTGATGTTGCTCTTCCTTGTGCTACTCAAAATGAGATTAATGAAGATGATGCTAAAGCTCTTGTGGCGAATGGATGTATTTGTGTTGCAGAGGGAGCCAATATGCCATCAACTCCTGAGGCTATGCACGTATTCTTAAACAGCAAGATTTTATTCGGACCTGCAAAAGCAGTTAATGCCGGTGGCGTTGCAACTTCAGGTTTAGAAATGACTCAAAATGCAATGAAACTTGCCTGGACAAGAGAAGAAGTAGATGCTAAATTACATCAGATTATGGTTGATATTCATGAAGCTTGTGTAAAATATGGTACTCAAAAAGATGGTTATGTCGACTATGTAAAAGGTGCTAATATCGCAGGATTTATGAAAGTTGCAAATGCAATGTTAGATAATGGAGTTATTTAATATTCAATTATATACATAAAAAAAAGGCAGTCGGTTTGGCTGCCTTTTTTTTATGGTCGAATAGTCGAATAGTCGAAAAGTCGAATAGTCAAATAGTCAAATAGTCGGATAGTGGAGGTGTTGGTTTGCAAGGCTTGAATAAGTCTATATACTCCAGGTGCTTTTATTTATGTTGCATGTTGCATGTTGCAAGTATCAGGCTTGCCTGCCGCAACTTTGTGTAGGCAGGTTCGTTTTGGTTATAATAAAAACTTTAGCGCACTTTTTTATTTGTTGCGTGTTGCGTGTTGCTTGTTGCGAGTTTCGTTTGGGGTTCAAATTTAACTTTAGGCACTTTTAACTCGATGAACTCTATGAACTTTACCGCACTTAACCTATTTCTTTACCAACAACACCACATTTTCAACATGATGTGTTTGCGGAAACATATCCACAGGCTGTATTTTCTTTACTACATAATGTTCTGCCAACAGAGCCACATCTCTTGCTTGTGT
>JBFFLX010000035.1:0-26302 GCA_041554435.1 Bacteroidales bacterium | reverse complement strand
TAAAGAAGCTCGTGAAGCTGAATTAAACAAAAGACGTCAGGCTGAAGAAGATGCTAAAGCAAAAGTTGCAAAAGATGCTGCTGATGCTATTGCAGCTGAAAAAGCAGAAAAGGAATCAGAAGAAGTTGCAGAGAAAATTGAAGCCGAAGAGGCTCCAGTTGAAGAAGTTAAAGAAACTCCTGCTGAAAAAGCAGAAGAAGTAGCAGAACCGGTAGCCGAGAAAACTGAAACTAAGGAAGAAACTCCTGAAGTTAAAGAAGAAGTTCCTGAAAAAAAGGAAGAAGTTGCTGAACCAGTAGCCGAGAAAACTGAAACTAAAGAAGAAGAAACTCCTGAAGAAAAAAAGGAAGAAGATACTTCTAAATAAGATTTCTTATAAAAAATTGAAGCCCTTCTTGTTTTTGGCAAGGCGGGCTTTTTTTTTGAAATTTAATACATCACATTTATTTAAACAATTAATGTAATTTAGCATTATGCTTAATTTGGACAATTATTTTTTCTTAGGTAAGTTTACTAAAACTCATGGTTATGGAGGAAAACTTAATGCTTGGTTCGACGTTGATAATCCACAGGAATACAGTCAGTTAGAAATGGTGTTTGTGGAAATAAACCAAAACTTAGTGCCATATTTTATTAAGCAGATGAGCCTTTTAAACAATAAGGCCGTTGTGGAACTACAAGATGTGGACGACGCAACAGATGCCGAACTACTCGTGCAAAAGAATCTGTATCTGCCAATTTCACTACTCCCCGAAAAAAAGGGAAATTCCTTTTATTTTCACGAAGTGGAAGGATTTAAAATGATAGATATTAATCAAGGTGAAATAGGAATTATAAAAACTGTATTGGATTCTCCCGGTCAGGATTTATTTCAGGTTTTCAATAAGGAAGGGAAAGAAATCCTTATCCCCATGAATGGAGGAATAATTATAAAAGTTGATAGAAAGGAAAAGTCAATTACTGTTAATGCTCCGGAAGGATTAATTGAAATTTATACTAAAGATTAACACTCTATAATATTTATGGATACCAGGCCTTTTAATTTTAAGGCATTCAGCCTGTTTCATCATCGTTCTACAATGAAAGTAGGAAGTGATGCCATACTTCTTGCTATTTGGACAAATTTAGAGAATGTTAAACAAGTACTGGATGTTGGATGTGGGTCCGGAATAATCAGCATGCTGATTGCTTCACGATCTTCTGCCAAAATAGATGCCATTGATATTGATGATCCTTCAATAGCAGAATCCACCGATAACTTTAGCAAGTCGCCATTTTCCAAAAGACTAAATGCAGAACATATTGATTTTAATAAATTTACATCTGTAAATAAGGAGAGTTATGACCTGGTAATTTCCAACCCTCCATTTTTTACTGCTGATTTATTATCTTCTGATATTAGAAAAACAAAGGCACGTCACAACATAAGCTTAAATTATAATGACTTATGCGCGGGAAGTTATAATTTGCTCAAAACTTCCGGAAGGTTTAGCGTTGTAATTCCATATTTTAAGCATCAGGAATTTATAAAAATTGCCAATGAAAATTCTCTTTGCCTTAAAAGGAAGTTGTTGATTTTCCCCAAACGTGGCAGTTCTCCTAACAGGGTAAATATGGAATTTTCCAAAACAAATAGCTCAAGCATAGTAAATGAATATTTTATTATTAGAGAAGAAAATAATAACTTTACTGCCCAATATCATGAATGGCTTACTGATTACTATCTAAGTATTCCTAAATATTAAGATATATGAAACTTCATAAAATTAGAAATCTTTCTTTTGTATTTATATTGCTGGTATTACAGTCATGCTGTTTTCCTCCCGAAGTAGAACCCCTTACCATTGCTATTTCAAAGGAATCGAAAAATTATCCCGCCTGGCTTAGCCGATATGAGGACAATATTATTTATAAAAATCTCTATACTATGGGAATAGATTCTGCCCTTAAAGTCCTTGATAATAGTGATGGTTTGCTATTGACGGGTGGCGAAGATATTTATCCCGCATATTATAACCAAATTGACGATACTGCTTTATGTGGTAGTTTCGACAGATATCGCGATAGCCTCGAATTTGCACTTATTGAAAGAGCTGTGATAAATAAAATTCCAATACTTGGTGTTTGTCGTGGACAGCAAATTTTGAATGTTTCTTTAGGAGGAAGTTTATATGTTGATATACCAACTGAATACGATACTACTGTAATCCACCAACAAGAAGATTGGAGAAACTGCTATCATAATGTTTATATAGTTGATAGTACCTTATTGCTGGATTTAAGTGGCGTGCATTACGGACAAGTAACAAGTAATCATCATCAGGGTATTAAAGACAAGGCTGTGGATTTGAAAATTTCTGCCTATTCCAGTGATAGTCTTCCCGAGGCAATAGAATGGAGTAGTAAGGGTGAAAAAGGCTTTTTGCTGGCTGTTCAATGGCATCCTGAACGTATGGATACCGCACATCTTTTATCTGCTCCAATTGCTCGAAAATTCCTTAATGAAGCCTGGAGTTATAAGGAAAAAACGGCTAAAAAGTAATACTTAAATCATTTTGTTAATAGTGATATTAATTCCGCGTGGGCGGGAAACATATTAGTTAAATTATCTCGTGAAGGCATATCAAAATCTTCAAATTCAAAGCCGGGAGCAACAGTACAACCTGAAAGAGTAAATTCACCATTGGATTTGGCAGCAAAATAATATCCGTGGGGAACTACTAACTGCGGACTCTCACCGTTCTCTATATCAAGACCTAATTTCTTAATTGTAAGTTTTCCTCCAGGCGATATCATAAAGAGATTTAAAGAAAAACCAGCATGAAAATGCCATAACTCATCAGACTTTATTTTGTGAAAGGCTGAGAACTCCTCATTGCTTAAAAGGAAAAAAATTGAAGTAGAAATATTTCTTTCTGAAGAGAATCTATCATGAAACTCATTTGCATTTATCATTTCCTCAGAACGATATACTTCTTTAAACCAACCTCCTTCGGGATGTTTTATGAGTTCCAGTTTATCGATATAGTATTTTGAATTATTCATTTTCTGCTTCGTTAAGATTTCTTTTACTCTGCTTTTCGTTAAACACCCATATTAGCCTGAAACTTACCATCGAATTTCTCTGATCCATACTCTGTTTTTCTCCCGCAAGGGTCTCCAATAAGGCGTCTTCAGAGCCCGACCAAACAGAAGTAAGACTGTACGAATATCTAAAATTCAGTTTTAATTGTTCATATATTCTAAACCTAATATCCAGTAACCAATCCAGATTGTCGGTTGCAAAATAACCATCTAAAATGCTTTCGCTTAGTGTGCGTCCATTAACTACCCATTTTACACCTACCAGCCTCGAATACGACAAGCCTGTTCCAACTGTAATCCTGTCTCTGTCAGTGTATTGTATTAATATGGGTACTTCGGCATAATTTAGAGCAGATTTATAACTTGGCAAAGCGCTATCTGGATAGGGACCGTATCTTCTGTAAGCACCTTTTTGAGTAAAAAGTACTTCCAAACTAATATCGAAATTACCCCAGGTTGGAACTTGTACACCCAAACCTCCAACTAATCCGGGTTTGTTAAATCTTATAATCCCGTTGTTTACTCTGTCACCTTCTATTTTACTTAAGTTAAATCCTCCAATTACCTCTCCTTTAATAATTTGGGATTTTGCTTCATTTCCCATCAAAAACAAAACGGAAATAATAACTAAAATGAGTAATTTTTTTATCATTGTAAAATTGTAGATTCGATTTTATAACGCAAAGTTATATAAATAATTGTCATCTTTTTTTACAGAGTATTTCTTCTATAGTAGACTGAAAATAATAGTTCTGTAAGTTTGATTGCAATAATTGTAGATTCTATGTGTTTTTCTGAATTTTTATTAAAACCTAAGGCTTAAGCCAATTCGTTTCTTCTCCTTTTCAACTGAAACTATTTTAACTTTAAGTTGCTGATTCATAAATAAATGTTCAGAAGGGTTGCTGATATATTCATCGGCTATCTGACTTTTGTGAAGAAGTCCGTTTTCCTTTATTCCAATATCGATAAATGCTCCAAAATCAGTGATGTTTGTTATAATACCCGGAACTATCATTCCTGTCTTAAGATCATCAATGGTTTTTAATGTTTGGTCGAATTCAAATATTTTATGTGCCTTTCTGGGGTCACGACCCGGCTTTTCCAATTCCGAGATAATATCTTTCAAAGTAGGAAGACCTATTTCGTCATTCACGAATTCCGATATTTTTATCTTTGATAGATTCTCTTTGTTGGCAATAAGTTCAGAAGTTTTGCAATTAATGCTTGCAGCCATCTTTTCAACAATATGATAACTTTCAGGATGAACGGCACTTGAATCAAGAGAGTTATCTCCATTTTTTATTCTTAGAAAACCTGCCGACTGTTCAAATGCTTTTTGACCTAAACCTTTAATTTCTTTTAACTGTTCCCGATTTGTAAAATTACCATGTTCCAACCTATAATTAACAATGTTTTCGGCAAGTGTATTTCCTATACCTGAAACATAACTAAGTAATTCGGCACTCGCCAAATTGAGGTCAACGCCAACAGTGTTTACACAAAGTTCCACTGTGGTTTTTAAACTTTCCCCTAATAATTTCTGATCAACATCATGTTGGTACTGTCCAACTCCTATGGACTTGGGGTCTATTTTTACAAGTTCTGCCAAAGGATCCTGAAGGCGCCTTCCTATTGAAACAGCGCCTCTTACAGTAACATCATAATCGGGGAATTCTTTTCTGGCCAATGCCGAAGCAGAGTAAATTGATGCCCCGTTTTCATTTACCATTACGGCAATAACATCATTGTTGAATTTTATTCTCTTGATGAGATTTTCCGTTTCCCTGCCTGCTGTTCCGTTTCCAATTGCTATTGCATCAATTTTATAGGCACCAACAAGGCTGTTAATTTTTTTCATCGCCTCAAGCGATTTGTTTTGAGGAGGGTGAGGGTAAATTGTTTCATTGGTGAGCAAATTTCCATTGCTGTCGATGCAAACTATTTTACAACCGGTCCTGAAACCAGGGTCAATGGCAAGTATGTTTTTTTGACCCAGGGGAGGAGATAATAATAGTTGCTTAAGGTTTTCCGCAAATACTTTAATACTGCTTTCATCGGCCTTATTTTTTAACTCTTTTCTAAATTCCGTTTCCAGAGAAGGAAAAACTAATCGCTTTATCGAATCTTTTAGCGCGAGTTTTTTCTGCTCTGCAGCCTCATTATTCTGTCGTATTAGTTTTGTCTCCAGATTTGAATAAACCAAGTCAGATTCAGGAACAATTTTCAATTTTAGAATCCCTTCATTCTCACCTCTTAACATTGCAAGAATCCTGTGTGCCGGAGCCTTGTGAGCAATTTCCTCCCATTCGTAATATGATTCGTATTTATTATTCTCGTCTTCTGTTTTTTTATCCTTTTTGGAGATGATATTTGCAGATCTTTCAAACATTCTCCTGACTAAACTCCTTACAAATTCTTTCTCACTAATCCACTCGGCAATAATATCTCTGGCTCCCTGAAGTGCTTCTTCTATATTATTTACATCATTTTCGGAAGATAAATATTTCCTGGCAACACTATCTATGTTGGATAAATTTTCCGACATTATCATCTTTGCCAGCGGCTCCAAACCTTTGTCAATAGCAATAGTGGCTCTTGTTTTTCTTTTTGGCCTATAGGGAAGGTAAATGTCTTCTAATACTGCAATAGTATCTGCCTGACTTAACTTTTCATTTAATTCCTTACTTAATAAATCTCTTTCCTCAAGGCTTTTAATAATTGCTTTTCGTCTTTCGCTTAGAGCAATGAATGTCTTGTTAAGTTTGTCAATTTCAATTAGTTGCTCATCGGTAAGTTCTCCGGTTCTCTCTTTACGATATCTGGCAACAAAAGGAATGCTGGCACCATCGTTCAACAATTCCAATGCGTTATCAACCTGCCATGGTTTTACATTTATAGCAGAAGCAATTTTTTCAAGAAACAAATTCATAAACTATTAAGTAATCATCGAAGCAGAGTTACTGTTCCGGTTTTTTTAACTACTAAACTCGGCTTTAAATCACTGGCGAAACTTTCAAAATTTGCTGAATATACATATGTTCCAGCAGGTGATTCTTTACCATTATATGTTCCATCCCAACCTTCAGTAGGGTCTTCCGAATCAAATAATAATTGTCCCCATCTGTTGAAAATGCTTAGTCTGTAGGATTTAAAACCACCAAACTCGCCAACAATTTTAAATACACTATTTGTTGTGACACTACTTTTTGGATTAAAAGCATTAGGAAAACTTATAGTAGCATATTTTATATATACTTCATCAGTATTTTTACAACAATTCGAGTCGGTAACCATAACCTGATACAATCCCTCCTGTGTAACATCATAATATCTATCGGTGCTGCCGCCGGGTGTCCATTCATAAAAGTCCCATTGACCGGCATCAAGTTGTACTGACGAATTTTCCAGTATATAAACGGTGTCAACACCTTGTGCAAGTACTACATCTGGTAATGCGTGTATTCTAATATCTTTTGTATAAGTATATTGATCGCTACCATAATTTTCTGTTAAACTTATGGTATAATCACCGGGATCACTATACACAAATCCCGGATTTAAATTATCGTTAACAGCTAAGTTTCCTGCAGAATTTCCAAAATCCCAATCTGCCTGATCAATATTAGCAGTGTTTCTAATTGTTATGGAAGTGGTATCTTTATAACATTGATTAACATAGTAGAAATGTGGAATATCCAGGAAGTTAGAGGCTATATTTGGTAAACCAATTAAGCTACCTCCTCCATTAAGATAAAGTCCATTATTTGCGCTTTGGTTTAACTCATTGTAATTACAGCTTGACAAATCTCTGTTTGGGTTGTATATAACACCCAGATAAGGTAATTCATTAACACCTTTTTTAAATTTTGCAACATAAATTTTACCATCAACGCCAAGTTGCACAGCTCCTAACAAACTGTCGGCTGAGCCAAATTGCTGAACGTCAAATTGATGAACAACATATGGAGAAGCAAAAGGATCCGCATCATTAAGGTTTACCTGATACAAGAAGTTGGTGCCATCGCCCAGAGGGGTAATCGTAAAATATAATTTACTGTTATCGGGTGAGAACTCAATACCATTCACATAAGTAAATTGACCTGGCGAACTGCTAATTAAGTTACTTACTTTACCTGTAGAATTATTAAAATTGTATACTTCAACTATGCCATCATCAGGAATTACCAAAGCCAGTTTAGAACCATCAGGCGAAATTTTCATCGAACCGGCTCCATTATTTGAACTAGTATTTCCATTGTGTGGATGACCTAAGGTAGTTATAACAGGGTTTGAATTAAGAGTACTGTCATCTAAAATATAGGAATAGAAATTTCCACCATTATTATCACCAAAACCGTGGGCTACAATCCAATAATCTCTTCCATTAGCATGCAAAGTAGCACTTATCTTTTGAGCATTTTCATTCAATATTGTATTGTTTTTTGAAGTAACACTTGAGCCACCTGAAGTGGGAAAATCTACTATCGAATAATTTACACCATCGGTAAAAACAGGTGGTATATACATGTCCACAGTAAATACATAATATCTGCGATCGTTACCCGGCTGAGGTATTATTATTGATGACTGAGATGAGAAGTTATTCCCGTTTAAGTCTTGACCATTATTAATGGTATAAATTCCGCCTTGTTTTACAACTATACCATCAGTTAACAGCTTTAAATTTCCAGATGCACTACTTACACTGGCTGTACCATTTGGAAACAATACAGGTATAGCTGTTACTGAAGTATTTGCCTGACCATCAGAGAAATTAATCATGGCACTATTGCCAAAAACCCAATTTTCTGCCTCTCTTGGAGGTTCGTAATTACAATTTACCTGACTGATTAAATTTGTGGTAATGAAGAAAGAAATTAGAGCTAAAATTATAATTCCTTTCATTGTTGGCATGTTAATTTTTTTCATCCGATGAATATAAAATATTAATTGATTTCTTTATTTAATAAGGATGCTATTGCTTAATTATTCTTGCAAAATAATCTCCTGATGAGTGTTTAATTTTAATTATATAAACCCCGGCAGGATTTTTACTTAAATCAATGTGTTGAGTAAAATTAGAATTTTCGAGTTGTAGATTTTCTTTGTTTAATATTGTTTTTCCTGTGATGTCAGAAATAACAATATCAATTTCACCTTTTAGGTTCGTGATATTTAAATTTATCATACCTCCGGTAGGATTTGGTATTATTGAAATATTTTCTGACAAAGAACTAATTTCTTCAACACCTATTTCACATTGGTTGAAGTCAAAAATAATAGTAATTTCTGAGGTGTTTGAGCAAGTTGTTAATGGATTAGTAACTTCAACATTAAATGTTTGAAAATCAATCCAACTACCATTGGTTTTGGCAGTAAGGTATCTGTTCGATAGGTTGTTAGACCATAAATAGTTCATATCAGGTGGATTTGAAGCATTTCCGGCATCTAAAACAACAGTATCTCTAACACATGCTACAATTGTATCCTGACCTGTTGTAGGAAAACCAGCAGGAATTAAGTCAATAATTGGTAAAGGATGAACTGGAACAACGATATAACTTCCAGCTACGGTATAACCATCATCTACTTCTACGAAATAAGTTGTTGTTTCTGTTGGGCTTATAACAACGTTATCACCTTCTGCTGACCAATCAGGATCACTGCTTGTCCAGGTAAGGGAATAGTTTTCTCCACCTCCTCCGCTGGGATTTCCATGAAGGGTGGTTGATTCACCAATACATATTTCGTCAGGATCTGCCTGAGGGAAGGCCGCCAAAGCGTCTCCTGCGGCATTTATCAATACCACATCCGGTTCGCCGGGGCATCCATTGGCGTCAGTAACCTGCAATGTATAATTTTGAGGTTCATTAAGAATCACTGTAAGAGGATTTTGTATAGTATTAGACCCATCTAACATATAACTTGGTTCCCAGATATAACTATATGGTGCTTGAGCACCTGAGGCTGATCCATTTAAATTAGTTGTTGTACCCACATTAATTGTCTGATCCACACCGGCATCAATTATTGGTTTAGGCAAAACATTTACAGTAACTTCTGCAGTTATTATAGTAAACCCATCATCAACTTCTACATAGTAAGTGGTAGTTTCCATTGGAGATGCCGAAGGGTTTGCAATATCTGATTCAAATCCTGCAGGATTGGAAGACCATACATAGGTAAAGTTACCACTGCCGCCATCCACATTAGCAGTTAAGTTCGTTTGATCGCCTGCACATACAGCGGCGGGACTTGCAATTGCATTTACACTCATCGGACCACCAACTATGTTTACCATCATCTGGTCGCTGCTGGCACATGTTGTATTATCATCAACTACGTTTAGAGTAAATTGTGTACTTTCAGTAAGGTTAACAGTTGTTGGATCTTCAACATAAGGATCTTCAAGTTTTTCCAGCGGAGTCCAGGTATATGAAAATTCTCCTGTTCCTCCAAAGGCAGAGCCATTAAGAGTGGTGGATCCTGAATATGCTATATCAATATCTTCTCCTGCTTCAGCAGTTGGCGAGTTTAAATCAACATCGAAAGGAAACGACTGTATCATTGCGTTGTTACCACAAGCATCCTGAATAAAGCTTAATGGTTTAATTTCCAGGGCATATTCACCGTCTTGTTGAATAGGTGGCGTAAAGGTTATGTGATATGTTATCTCCATTTCCCCGCCTATTTCGCAATCATCGCCATAAATATCGGTAATTGTATAAGGACCACCAGGGCCTGTAAGATTAAAGTTTGAGGCTTGAACAGTGTTACACAATACTTTCTCGGTAAAATCGAATGTTAATGTTGTAGAACCACAAATGATATCGTCAGTCTCAACACTCTCCAGTGCAGGAGGAACATCATCAAAAATGACTGCGGTAGAAGTTGTAAAATCTAAAGTGTAACCCGACTGAGAACTGGAAAAATTACTAATGTTTATAACATAAGTCTCTCCTTCACCAACTGGAATTTTTGCACAAAAAGGGCTTCCTCCTGCTCCCTGACAACTTTGTGTTGATCCCCCGTTAGGGCCAGTAACACCTGGAGTACCTGAATAATTACAACTTACCTGCATCTGAGCAGTATGAGTGTAAATATCCTGACATTTGTACTGGTCCAAACTATATACAGCCCAATCATAATCGTTTCCCAAATTGTTTGGTGTTATTGTAAAAGAAAGCAATCCTCCTGTTTGTACAGTAAAAATGTACCATACATCATTTTTTTCACCCGAACTTAAACAATTACCCGGGCACGATCCACTTGTAGGTATCTCATTGGGATAATTACCTGTTCCTGAATAGGAATTAGGTTGAACATAAATATCTTGGCAAACCGGAATCGCACCTAAACAGTCTTGATCTGTAGGTACTTGTGCTGATACAACTCCTGTTATTAGTATTGATAACGTAAATATCAATGTTGTAAGTATCACATTTCTTTTCATAAACTTTACATTAACTAGTTAAATTACGAAACATTTAACCATTAAATTTACTGTTAGTTTTTATTTTTTCCTCAACCATGCAAATTTAATAATATTTTAGTTTTTTTATAATATAATTTACATATCTGACAATTTTGTTTCTCGAATAGTTGTTCATGTGTGTTTTGCTTAATTGATATTTTAGTTTTAAACCAATACTTAAGCAATAAGTACTTAAATTTGCCACTTATAATTGTCCGAAATAATGTGGAAATCTAATAAACTTTCCGAGTTAAAAGTTGTCTATCTGGAATCTTTGATTTCATTATATGCAAGAGATGAAGCCTTGCAGATTTTAAACATACTGATAAATCATTATTTTGGTTTATCAAGGACCGACCAGGCATTAGATCCGGAATATAGATTATCCGAGTCGGAAATGCTTAGTCTGCATTTTGCTGTTAAAAAATTAAAGGATAATATACCTCTTCAATACGTAATTGGAGAAGCAGATTTTCTGGACATGAAACTGAAAGTCGATGGTAATGTGTTGATTCCCAGGCCTGAGACTGAAGAGCTGGTGAATTTGATTATTGACAATGAAAAGGATAAGAAAATCAGGCTATTGGACATAGGTAGCGGTTCAGGCTGTATTGCCATAGCATTATCAAAAAAATTAGTTGATTCAGATGTTTATGCAATGGATATATCTGACGGAGCTCTTGAAGTTGCTGAAATTAATGCCATAAAAAACAATGCAAGTGTTCAGTTTGTTAAAGATGATATACTTAACTCAAAACATAAATTTGAAAACAAATTCGACATAATAGTTTCAAACCCTCCTTATGTTAGAAATAGTGAAAAGCAAAAGATGAAACCGAATGTTTTGGACAATGAACCTCACATTGCCTTATTTGTAAATGACGACGACCCTTTGAAATATTATAGGGCAATATTGGAATTCAGTAAGGTGAATTTGAAAAAGGGTGGGAGATTGTATTTTGAAATAAATGAGGCCTTTGGTAAGGAATTGATAGAGTTAGTATCAGATTACTTTTTTAAAGATGTACTACTTCATCAGGATATTAATGTTAGGGATAGAATTTTAACTGCCGAAAAAAAGTCATAAAAAAACGCCCGCAAAAAGCAGGCGTTACTATAATACTTATATATGTCTCTTATGCCATATTTGTATAAACTTCCAATACATCTTCATCATCTTCAAGTTTATCCAGAAATTTTTCTATTTCAACCATTTGTTCATCATCGAATTCCACTGGTGAGGTAGGGAAACGCTGTAGACTTGAATTTTTAACCTCTACACCCATTTTTTCCAGTGCTTCCGAAAGTGTACCATAATCGTGATAATCGGCATAAACTCTAATTGTTCCTTCGTCGAGTTCTATTTTCTCAAGGCCGGCATCTATCAACTCAAGTTCAAGTTCTTCTATATCCAGTTCTTCGGTTTTGTCGAATTCAAATACGGCTTTTCTGTTAAACATAAACTCCAGTGATCCATTTGGAACAAATGCTCCTCCTGCTTTACTAAAATACGATTTAACATTGGCAACGGTTCTGGTTGTATTATCAGTAGCACATTCCACAAAAACCAATATACCGTGTGGGCCTTTTCCTTCGTAATTTACTTCTACAACCTGATCAGCATCTTTGCCACTGGCTCTTTTAATGGCAGAATCAATATTATCTTTAGGCATATTTTGTGCCTTGGCATTTTGAATGGCATGCCTCAATTTGGCATTCATTTCCGGATCGGGTCCACCTTCTTTAGCCGCAAGAGTAATTGCTTTACCCAGTCGGGGAAATATCTTCGACATTTGACCCCATCTTTTCATTTTAGCCGCTTTTCTATATTCAAATGCTCTTCCCATTTTAAAATTTAATTTGTTTGGTGCACAAAAGTATTAAATGTTTTTATTAAAGAATAAAGAAATCATCAAATAAATGATTTGTAAACGGATTCAGCAAGCAAATCTGCCGCTTTTTCATTAAACCTAAACCAAAGTTCAGGTTCGATAAGCTCTAATTCGCTTACAGCCAGTTGCATATTGTTGTCGTAAATAATGTCAACACGGGCATAAAAAGTTTCTTTTCCACAGTTGTTAACTACTCGTTTTGCAAATTCCAGTTCGGTATTAGTAGGAAAATATTCCTCATAAGTACCGCCAAAATCATCCTGTACTCTAAAATCACCTTTCTTGGCAATTTTAAGAATTGCATGAGTGTATTCTCCACCCATAAACATATAGGCTACTTCTCCTTTTGTAACAACATTTTTTTGAAATTCCTGAAACATCATACTCTCATTTTCAAGAAGACTTGCAAAAAGTTTTTCATATTCTGTACAACTGTCCTTTGTTAATCGGTATGTGTGCCTACCGGCACCGGAAATTGCAGGCTTTATAACTGCTTCTTTCCACAATGTTTCATTAAAAAGTTGAGAAAGCGTTTTTTGCTCACCCTTTTCAATAAAAATTGTTGAAGGAATATTTATACCATTGTTTTTTAAGTCGAGTAAATAATGTTTGTCGATATTCCACTTTAGAGTTTCATAGGGATTAATAAGGACGGATTTGGTTTTTACATTTTCCATCCAATTATGAAATTCTGAAAATCTGTCAAAATAATCCCAGGTTGTACTTATGAAAAGTTTCTTGGCTGACGTCCAATCAAAATCAGGGTTCGACCATGATGTTCTGAAAACTTTCAAACCTTTCTTTTCAAAAGCCTTTTGAATTATTGAGTCTTCAAGTAAAATATTGGTTTCATTCTCATCGGAAGGAATAATATTGTCGTATCTGTCTTCCGTAAGAATAACGATATCGTATTTATACATATTAGATTGGTAAAACCCATCTTGCCACAGGCGAAACAGGTGTGTTAATCTTCTAAAACTTTAATTTCATGAGTTATTTCAGCCTTTCCGCTAAGTAGTTCGCTAACTCCACAATACCTGTCTTGAGATAAGGTAACTGCTTTTTCCAGTTTTTCTTTTGGTAGGTCTTTACCCTTAAAACTATAGGTAATATGAATTTTATTATAGTATTTTGGATGTTCTTCTGTCATTTCTCCTTCTACCTCAATATTGAAATATTCCGGTTCAACTCTCATTTTTTTTAATATTGAAATAACATCCATTCCGGTACAACCACCCAATGAAACCAATGTAAGTGGTTTTGGTTTTGGACCTGTGTTCTGACCTCCTACTTTAGGGTCGGCATCTAATTTTATTTTATGATTGTCAACATCTGCTTCGAAGGCCATATTACCTGACCAATTTACGTTTACTTTACTTCCCATTATCTTAATTTTTAAATTTTCAACAAAAATATAATTTATTGTCGTTTATAAATTTTAATAAATAATAAAATTGAACTTAGGTGCTGATTATTAAGTTAAAAACTAATTTCAGAATATATCTGAAATTACAAATTTATTTGAATTAAAAACAACCTCATCTCCAATCTTTTTATTTGCAAGCGCTTTAAATATAGGCACTTGAGGGGAAATTGCGAAATAGTTCGTTCCGTCTAATTCTATCTTTCCTAAACCTGCAGAAACAAAAATATTTTGTTTGTTAGTTATTACTACAGCGCCAAACTCAACTTTATTTAATTCCTCTTTAAGAGATATTTTTTTTATGGTATTTAATACTATTATAGCCTTGGCCTGCTGTTGTGCAAACATGTCTTTTTGCCTTAAGAGCTTTGTCTTGAAAGCATCATATCTGTCTTTGGGTTGACCATATTCGTTGGACATCCTTTGAGCCTCATCCATTTCTTTCTGCAAATCATCTATGGATTGCATTTGCTGTTCAATACATTTGGATATTAATCGCTCTTTTATTTCAAGTTTGTTCATAGATGCGTTTTTTGCAAATGTAGTATTTTTAATACTACCAAAATTAATCTATAAATGCCATATTGCCTGGAATAATTCCTGCCTCAAATTTGCTGATTAGTTTCCCCCCGGATGTATATCTGTATACATCTCCGTTACGATTATAGTCATTTGCATCGCCTACATAAATTTCATTTTCCGGACTTACTGCCAATGAATAATAATTAATATTCTCTGATTGCATAATTAAAGGATTCGCGGGAATTATCAGATCATTAACCGACATCTTATAAACATCTGTATTCAGGAAATATAAACTATCGCCATTTGGATTTATTTTTAAGTTAGTTGGGGAGTTCGTGATATCGGAGAACTCAATTTTATTTAGCAGTTGGTGAGTTTCAATATCAATTTTACATAGGGAAGGCTTCTCATCATTCATAAAACCACCGCTGCATAAAACCCATAACTTATTGTCCTTATCAATAACAATGCTATTTGGTTCTTTCCCAATTTCAATGGAATCGCTCACTTGCATGCTTTTGGAATTTACCACCATTAGCATATTATTTTCTTTATCCTGATTGAAAGCCGACCAGTTTGTAATAAAAACTTCATCACCAATTTTTATCATATTTTCGGAGGTTCTGCCAAGATAAATTTTCTGAACTATTTCCATATTTATCGTGTTAAGAACGGTAATATTATTTTCATAAAGGTCGGAAACAAATGCTATACTGTCGTTTATTTTCAAAAAGAAGCGGGGCGAGGTTAACTGATTAACTTTTCCCTGATAGGAAGCATTTTGTTTGTCAATTTTAAATATTGTATGTGAGTTGTTTACAGTTAGAAAGATGCTGGTTTCATCAATAAAAATGCTATTGGCAACATCGCCCAAAGGGGCATTGTTTTTTCTGTAAAAAACGTTTTGAATAACTTCTTCGGTTTCACGATTATAATATGTTAATGATGAATTTCCTGTGGTGAAATTGCCTTCATTGACCACAAATAAAGCATTTTGAAAATCTCCTTCAACAGGAGAGGGATTATCTTTATTACATGATGAAGACAATAGTAAAAATATTACAATTGAAACTAGTGATATGTCTTTTATGATTTTATAATTTGAGAACATATTTTATGCATTAAATTCTGAATGACAAACAAGTTTCGAAATTTATTCCGGGCATTGGTCGCCATAAAATTGTTTGATAAGTTGTATTAAAAATATTATTGAGTTTAAAGTTTAACTCGAATCCATAAGTCTTTATATTAAACTTTTTGCCGATTGATAAATTGCTTATTGCAAAGGCAGGTAAAGCATTTGAATAAAGAGTAGATTCGTCGAGAGAAGTATTTCTTTTACCTGTAAATTGTGTATTCCAGTGTATTGTAAATCTTTTATAGTTTAGGTGTAAGAATACATTTCCTGAATTTACAGGAACATAAATAAGTTGTCGGCCTGCATAACCTCCTTCTTTGGCCTTTTCGCTTTCGTTGGTAGATTTTGTAAATGCATGCTGTACAGATAGTTTGTAAAACAATACAGAAAATTTACCGCTAAAACTCAAACTGCTTTCTATACCTCTGGCATGAACAAATTCTATGTTTCTGGCCGACCAATATCTATAATCACCGGGAACCCATTGTATCCAATTGGTAATATTGGAACTAAAGTAATTTATGTCGAAAACAATGTTGAAACTTTTAGAAAATGATTTGGAATAGTTTAAACCCATATCCATCTGGACTCCTTTTTCGGGTAACAAATCTGAATTACCTCCAGGAAACCAATAAAGGTCATTTAAACTGGGTAAGTTGTAATTCATGTTGGCAGACACCCTGATAAAAAGATCCCTTTCTGTAAATGGTTTTATTAATACGCCCAAATATGGCGTTGCTGGAGTAAATTTATCTTCTGAATATTGCTGACGAAGTATAAAATCAGCCACGAGAATATTCGAAAAATCTTTGCTGACTTTTACAAGAAAATCATATTTATCTCTGGATTTAACGGATTCATAATTATTGGAATTGATAATGTACTTTGAGAAACTAAATTCCGAATTTATTTTCCATCCTCTGTTAAAACTATGGCTAAACGCTGCTTTTGCGAATCCTGAATTACTAATATTAGATGAGTTGATATATGATACTGTATCTTCGTAATTAATTGCAGTTGTGGTTTTTAATAAATAATTTATGTCGCTGTAAAACCATGCTCCATCAAAATGAAAAATTGTTTTCGACTTATGATATTTGTATGACAGTATACTTCTTGAATTAAAATTATTTTGTTTTTCTTCATTATTCCCACTCAGTTGATTGCTCATAATTTGTGGAATTTCCCTAAAATCCCATTCGCTCCAGTTTTTTAAACTTACTGATTGGTAATCTGAAATTTTAAATTCAAATTCCTGAACAAATCCTCTGTTGAAGTACGACGCATTTTCTTGTGTTTGCCATTCTGCAGGAATTAATGCATTATTATAGTATCGAAAAGAGTTATCTGAAGAATTTAAGTAAACTGAAGTTGAAGATTTAAGTTTTTTCAATTTCAAGTTTAGCGCAAGAGTACTGGTATAAGTTTTATAACTTCCAATACTCTGACTTAGTTCAATCTTGTTTTTATGCTCTTTTTTTCCAGAGGTTAAATTTATGGCACCTCCCAAAGCACCTGAGGTGTTTTCCATAGAACTTCCTCCAAAATCAAGGCTTACCTCATCGAAAAAACTATTTGGAATGAGCGATAAATCCACTTGTCCCAGCATAGGTGAGTTTAACTCGAAACCATTCCAAAGTACTTTTGTATGAGAAGCAGAAGTGCCTCTGAATGAGGCAGTTGCCAAACTCCCTTTTCCATACGATTTTATAAACACCGGACTTTCAGCACTCAGTAGTTCTCCTAAGTTTAAATTGTTCAGATTCTTTTTTGTAAGTGTATCGATAGTCTGGCTTCTGATACTCGAATTGTGATCGATATAATTGGATCTGATTACCATTTCATCTAAAAATAAAGTGTCGTAAATCATTTGTGCATGTACAGAACTTATCTGCAAAAGCAGGCAAAAAACAACAATTATATAGAATGAAACTTTCTTCATAAGTAATTAATTATGAATTAGTTTAAATACTTTGGCCCTATTGTTTTCTATTATTTTTAAAATTATTATCCCTTTGGGGAGATGGTTTGCATCGATGGTAAATGTTCTTTCCATTGAAATTGTGGAAAGTATCAGATGAGAGTTTATATCCATAAAAACTATTTTGGATCCAATAGTAATATTCTCAATATGAATAATATCTGAAAATGGATTTGGATAAACTTTAACAACACTTATTGGTAAATTTTCAACACCCAGATGTGCCAAATCGTGAATTACACCCACAGCATCCAAATCGAAACCCGATGGTTCAAATGGTGTAGGCCAGGGATCGTTAACCTTATTCCCCTGCGAATCGTAGGTCGCGAATTCATCATCTATACTTCCAACAACATCAATAATTTTTACATATCTAATATTTTGTAAATCCAGATTGTCGGTAGATTCTACTTCACTTATGTCGAATGGTGTACCGAAGAACAGCCTGTATTTCCCGGCAAGGTTATTAATCGAAGAGGCATCTAGAGTTCCAAAAGTATTTATCTGATTTGTAAACTGAGTGTTAGATGTATTGCTAATCCTTTGGTAATTAATTCCATCTGTGCTTATTTCCACAAAAGCCAATTCCAAGAAATCATCCTGAAATCCATTTTCAAAAACTGCAAAATCAAAGCCATCACCATCTATTATAGGGGAGTCGAAATATATTACTGCACTTCCTCCATCGCCAAGACTTACAACATCATTATCGGCTTTACCAAAGGCAGATTCCTCGCTACCAAAAGAAGCGTCTCCCAGAGCAGGATTGCTGATATCCATATATCCTCTGTTTACAGTACAATTATTTGCCCATGCCACAAAAATATTGCTGTCGGCAGATATGGCTGTGCTTCCCGGCTGACCGGCAGGAGGAGCAAATTGTGCTTGCAAGGAAAAATTAACTAAAAGAAATAATATGGCAATTCCCCCACCGTGGAAAAGCCATATTATTTTATGTGAAGTATCGTTCATGCCTAGTTTTTAATAAATCTTGACGAAAACTTATTATCTCTGCTATGAGCAATAATAAAATAAATACCTGTATTTAAACTGCTTACATCTATTTTGCCAGTGTTGTGATCCGAAAAAACTACTTTTCCAAGATTGTCAATTATATCTATTTTGTCGACATCTGCCCCATTTATTGATACATTGATATAATTAGTGCATGGATTGGGATATACAGCAATATCAAATTCTTTTGATATATCATTAATTGAAGTTGTAGTCCTGTAATCAACAGCAATTGCCTGGGCAGAAATTCCAACATCAATAGTTGATGTCTGGTTCCCTTCAAAGTCATAAATATATCCGTTTCCATATGAAAAGAAGTCGCTGGTAGTAATGTAAAAAGTATTATTTATGGTGTCGATGACTGATGCGGCAATACCTTCCGTTAGAGGAGAAACTATCATGGTTTCTGTATTATTTACAAGATCATATTCGGCGATACCATTATTAAGTTCGATATACATTAAATGATTACGCTGACCGCTAGAATTTGCAAGGCTTGCATCATTTATGGTATATTGTTCCAGAATATCTCCACCATCATCGAAGGTGCCTATGTTTGTTGTTGTTTCACCCCAGGCTGTAGTCATGAAACTACTTATTACATCATTATAAAATCCGAAGAAGTTTATGCCTGAATAAAACTCACCATAATCGTCTTCCGACAGCACAATTGCTTCACTAATGTCGATAGAGGCTATTTTACCTGTAGTACTTCCGTAAGGTCCTGGGATTGCAACTAGGGCAATACCATCTTGAATCAGAAAGCCGGCTGCATCTCCAGAAAGACCTTCGATATTCGCCACAAGACTAAGGTCATCGAGGGAGTAAAACTTTACAAAATTCTCGTTAACCGGATACCAGAAAGAAGCCAGTAAAACGTTACCATCTGTGGCAAGTTGGTTTACACCCGGTGAGGCGACTGAAGCAAGTTTTTCATAGGTATCGATATTAAATTTAACTATCGAATCCTGTGCTGCTACATAAGCAAAACTGCCATTGATAATTACATCTTGCACCGACTGGGTATAAATGGTGCCAAATTCTGTAATGGTTTCTGTTTCAGGATTGTAAGAAGAAACAGTAACAAAGTCGTTGGGATCGCTATAAATTCCGCCGCTTACAATTATAACTTGTTTTGTGTAAGTTGTTTGCGCTTTCACGCCAGCCGAAAGTATTGTCACAAAAACCAATACCAGGCTTAAAAAGTAATTCTTTTTCATAAAAAAAGTTTTAAGGTATTATTAAATAATTTAATTAGCCTCAAAACTTTTCAGGAAGAAAATTGTGGAATGCTTTTAAACATCACCAAGCCATTATCCCGAAAGCTTTGATAAAAACATGTATTGGCAGGTCTTCTGACTTACTCAACTTTCGAGGCCTTCCCAATTCCGTTTTTGGAAAAAGTGACCGAGGTTTCGAAAGCATTGCTGAGCTTACAGCAGCGGGAACTGCACAGGATTTACACCTGTTTCCCTGTTAGGCCGCCCACATGGTCATGTGGGTTATGGCACCATTACAATGGTGCAAATGTATGTATTTTTTGAATATCAAAGAACGATTAGTGATTTTTGATTAGTCAGTAGACTGATAAGTTTTAGAAGTGGGTTTAGGAAACTGAATAATAATATCTCAGATGAATACTATTCTGAAACCCACTTCATCGTCCTATATGCCGACAGGTAGATCGTTGTTCGTTAACCCATCTGTCTTCCGACCGATCGATATTCAAAGAAAATTAAATTATTTTGTGATAAATTCATTAACTCTTCACTTTTAGTTTTTAATTTTTAGTTTTTCATTTATTGACTGCAACGATTAAAAAAATTCAGTTGTCATTATGTTGTGTTCAAAATTTTAATAAATTAGCGCCCCAATCAAAATCAATAAAAGTGATTAAAATGAAGTTGTCCAGAAAATTTTTCATCTCGATTATAGTTTTAGTTTTTGCTATAAGTATTTCAGCTTGTTCAAATGGGCTTTCAAAACATAAATACAGAGCAAAACGTAATCAGTCAACTATTAATCCTGTTAGTACAAAAGATGCTCCCGTAAGGAAAAAGTATATTATTAAGCAGAAGAAGAAAAAGATATTGGGACAACAAAACCCTCTTTAATCAGTTTACCAATTCTTTATTATACTACCCTGATTTTTAATCCGTTTGATAGATAGAAATTTATTTTTTATCTTTCGGCATTAACTAATGCTTTTAAGATGATTAACACAAAATCAAAAATTGATAAAAGATCCCTTATAGCGGGTTTTTCAGGCAATATTCTAGAGTGGTACGATTTTACTGTTTATGGATTTTTTGCTACTGTAATCGGTGCCCAGTTTTTTCCCGATGAAGATAAAGTAGTTCAACTGATAGCGGCCTTTGGTGTATTTGCCGCAGGTTATCTTATGCGTCCTTTGGGAGGAGTTATATTTGGCCATATAGGCGATAAGCAAGGCAGGAAAAAGGCACTTCTCATCTCCGTTTTAATGATGGCAATTCCTACTACTTTAATTGCCTTTTTACCAACATATTCCCAAATTGGTTGGTATTCAGCACTTTTGTTGGTAATTCTACGACTCCTCCAGGGATTAAGTGTAGGAGGCGAGTTTACCGGTTCCATATCGTTTTTGGTGGAAAGAGCACCTAATGACAAACGTGGATTTTTTGGGAGTTGGTCTACATTTGGTGTATTTGGAGGTATGTTGCTTGGCTCAGCTTTAGCATCCATTGTTACTGCATTACTATCCAAAACACAGTTGCACGATTTTGGTTGGAGAATCCCATTTTTATTCGGTGCAGTAATAGGTGTTGTAGGACTGTTTCTCCGTAAAGGAATGGGAGATGATGAACATTTCGAAAAAATGAAAAAATTAAAGGAAAATGATAAAACACCTTTGGCAGAGTTTTGGGCAAACCACAAAATGAAAGCACTTAAAATAATGCTTTTAAGTTGGGGTTTTGGTGTTTCTGTTTATCTTATTTTTATTTTCCTTCCATCATATTTACATACTTTTCATAATGTAGAACTTGATGATGCCCTTTCGGCGCATACAATTTCAATTGTGGTTCTTATGCTTTTAATACCCTTATTTGGAATTTTAACTGATAAATTCGGAAGAAAAAAAGTCCTTCTTGTTTCATTGATTGGCTTTGTTGTTTTTACATATCCCTTATTCGGATTAATGTTCGAAAATACATATATGGCAATTTTGGTCTCTATGCTTGCTTTTAGTGTTCTGGAAGCAATGTTTCAGGCTGTAATGCCCGCTTTAATGACAGAAACATTCCCGGCAAGTGTAAGATATACAGGACTTTCTGTGAGTTATAATTTTTCATTAGCGCTTTTTGGCGGTACAACACCTTTAGTTTGTACCTGGCTGGTAAAAGTTAGTGGAGGTAATGTGTGGATGCCTGCTTACTATTTAATAGCAACATGTGTGATTGCCATAATTACGGCTTTGTTTATTCCTGAAACCTATAAGAAAGAATTGGACTGATTTTGTTAGAAGAGTATTTTTAATGAACTAACAATGTCTAAGCGGGTATAAAAAATTGGTTCTATAGTATAGTATTCTACATCATCGTATTTTATTTTCATGGCACCACCATATAGTATTGATGTATCAAGACCCAAATATATGTTTTTATAAATCTTGAAATCTAAGCCCGCACTAATATTGTAGCCCAGTGAGGAAGCAGTTATTTCTTTGTAGTTAGCATACGAAGCCCCGAAGTTTTTAAAAAACACTTTTCCCAGAACAAAGGTGGAATTAAAAACCAGTTTTCCATCATTAATAAAATTTCTAAAGGCCAATCCACCTCCTATAAAAGTAAAATTTATTTTATCTAGGATTTTGGAATCTACCTTTCGTCTTGTGTTAAATGAACTGTATTTTATCGCAACTCCGGCATTCTTGTTAAAATAAACTTTAACGTTTGTTCCGTAAATTACTCCTTTCTTCAATTCATTTAATTCATCATTGCTTAATGTAAGTGCGGTGTTGGCTCCAAACCAGTATCCTATGCCACCCAAAATGCTAACATTTACCCAGGGATGTTTATTAGATGAATTAAGGTTGCTTTTTTGTTTAGTCTCTTGACTACTATAATATTTAGTTATAGTGTATTCGTGTACCGGATTCACTTTTTTTTGCCAGGTTGCATTTATATTATGATGTAAACGTTTAAATCGAAAGCCAGGCCCACTTTCCGCTTTGATAGTTAATGTAATTAAACTGAAAATAATTGTAATGATAATGATTTTAGATTGTAAAAGTTTCATTTATGATAATTATTATGAGTTAACTAATTATTGTATTTTATTATTGCAATTCTTTATTTGGATTTTATATGCTTCCGGAAAATCAAATTACTACTTATAAAAATAAATTAAAGTATGAATTTTAAGGAAACTAAAATATCAATGTGAGTACAAGACATAGCAGGAGAAAATTCTAATGTATTCTGCATCCTGTCTTTTAGGCTATTTATTTTGCCATATAAAGCAGAGGCCTTTACGCCCAGTGAAATGTTTTTTGTAACTAAAAAATCTATTCCGGGACTTATTCCAATACCCAAAGTAGTTCCGCTGAATTTACTTATATTACTATTAAATGAATATTCATAATCCATTTGCATTATTCCAACTGAAAATGATGTGCCTAAAAATATTATAAGGATAATTAGTACGTGGTTAATTTTTAAACTTTCCATTTAATAAGTGAGTTTCTTAAATAAAGCGGCAAGTTAGGTAATTTACGAATTAAAGAAGTATTTATCTAATGATTTATAAAGTGTATAAATAAAAAATCCCCGCAAATTTTTGCGAGGATTTTATTAAAAATATTTTTAATCTATTCTTCACACATAAAAGGATAGCGATAATCTTTAGGAGGATTAAAGTTTTCCTTAATAGTTCTTGGTGAAGTCCAGCGAATCATATTTAAATATGAACCGGCTTTGTCATTTGTTCCCGATGCTCTTGCACCTCCAAATGGCTGTTGTCCTACAACTGCTCCGGTTGGTTTGTCGTTGATATAAAAGTTTCCTGCAGCCTGTGAAAGATAATCCACAGCCTGATCAGTAACATATCTGTCGTCGGAGAAAATGGCACCTGTTAAGGCATAAGGAGAGGTAGTATTAACTAACTCCAAAGTTTCTTCCCATTTATCAGCTTCGTAAACATATATTGTAAGAACCGGTCCGAATAACTCTTCTTCCATGGTTATATAACGAGGATTAGAAGTCAAAATAACAGTAGGCTCAATAAAATAACCAACGCTATCATCATGTCCGCCTCCGAAAATAATTTCAGTATCTGCATCTTTCTTAGCATTGTCGATGAACATTGAAAGTTTATCGAAACTTGCTTTGTCGATAACAGCACCCATAAAGTTTGAGAAATCTTCAATATCACCCATCTTAACAGTTTTAAGATCAGCAACAAGTTTTTCTTTTACATCATCCCAAAGGTTATCTGGAATATATGCTCTTGAAGCAGCAGAACATTTCTGTCCCTGGAATTCGAAAGCGCCTCTCAACAATGCTGTTGCAACCTGCTCGGCATTGGATGATTTATGGGCTAAAACAAAATCTTTTCCGCCTGTTTCACCAACAATACGTGGGTAAGTTTTATATTTTGAAATATTAGTTCCAATTGTTTTCCAAATCTGCTGGAATACTCCTGTTGATCCTGTGAAATGGAATCCTGCGAAATCAGGGTGCTCCATAACAACTTTTCCTCCAACCGGACCGGAAACAAAAACCAGGTTTATAACTCCATCAGGAACTCCTGCTTCTTCAAATAAATCCATTAATACTTTTGCAGAATAAACCTGAGTATTAGAGCATTTCCATACCACAACATTACCCATCATTGCAGGTGCAGTTTGTAAGTTACCTGCTATTGAAGTAAAGTTAAATGGAGTAAGTGCATAAACAAATCCTTCCAAAGGACGGTACTCCAAACGATTCCAGGTAGTTTTATCGGATGCAGGTTGCTGAGCATATATTTCAGTCATATACTGAACATTAAACCTGAAGAAATCGGCAAGTTCACAAGCGGCATCAATTTCTGCCTGATGAGCGGTTTTCGACTGACCCAACATAGTTGCAGCATTAATTTTTGCTCTATATGGTCCTGAAAGTAAATCGGCAGCTCTTAAAAAGATTGCAGCACGATGTTCCCAAGGCATTTTCGCCCATTTTTTTGAAGCCTCCAATGCAGCATTAATGGCCATAGTTACGTGTTCTTCACCACCTCTGTAAAAATAACCTAAGGTATGTTTTATATCATGTGGGGGATGTAAGGCTACTTTCTGATCAGTAGTAATACGTTTTCCACCAATAACCATAGGAATTTCAATTTCCTGTGATTTTAACTCTGCTAACATTGCCTTTAGTTCTTTCCTTTCAGGAGACCCCGGGGCGTATGATTTAACCGGCTCATTATATGCTCTTGGCACACTCTCAAGATTCTTATACATAATCGAATAATTTATAATTGCACTAAATTTTAAGTCGGCAAAATTAGTAAATATTTCATATATTGTTTAATATTTAACAGGTATTAATATAGTTTATTGACCAGGATTTAGATATTTGAAAAAATGTCTATAAATGAGATAGTTAACCTCAAATTATTTGATTAAATTTTTATATTAATTTCGCCTTAAAAATTAATGTATGAAATTAATATCTACTAATATTTGTAAAACCAGCGATATAGGTGTAAATGATAATCTGTTTGGGGGTAGAATGCTTTCGTGGCTGGATGAAGCTGGAGGGATAATGGCATCGCAGGCTTGTAAATCCACAAATGTTATTACTTTGAAAATCGATGAGGTTTTGTTTTTAAGACCAGTTAAGGTAAAAGAGCAAATACGCATTTACGGTAAGCTTGATAGAATTGGAAATACATCAATCTCTTTGCATCTTGAGGCCAGGCGTAATTGTGTTGAGGAAAATAAGGAAGCGGTGGTTTGTTCCACAAAGATGCTTTTTGTACACGTTGGTGAGGATGGGAGACCTAAGAAAATTAAGGTTTCTTAAGTGCAAAGTGCAGAGCGCATAGCGAATCGCGCAGTTAAAGTTGAATAAACTTTGCGTCCTCTGCGTCCTCTGCGGTTAATTTTATACCGCGTACAAAAACCTTTGTGTACCTTTGAGTTATCCTTAGTGCGCCTTTGTGGTTAATTTTTAAACAGCCAAGAACACAATGGTTCGCAGATAGAGATTAAAAAATCCTTTATTATTTTTTTACCACGAAGAGCACAAAGTGCAGCACGAAGGAGCGCGAAGAAAAATGAGTTTAGATAATTTTTTATAACGAAAAACACGAAAAAAACTTTGCGTCCTCTGCGTAAAACTCTGCGAACTCTGCGGTTAATTTTATACCGCGAATAGCAATAAACCCTCGTTCTCCATAGTGATTTAATATTTTTTTAACCGCAAAGAGCGCAAAGGAAATCGCAAAGAGCGCGAAGAAAAATTAGTTTAGATAATTTTTTTACAACGAAAAACACGAAGAAAACTTTGCGTCCTCTACGTAAAACTCTGCGAACTCTGCGGTTAATTTTATACCGCGTAAAAAACCTTAGTGTACCTTTGAGTTATCCTTAGTGCGCCTTTGTGGTTAATTTTTAAGCAGCCAAGAACACAATGGTTCGCAGATGGAGATTAAAAAATCCTTTATTATTTTTTTACCACGAAGAGCACAAAGTGCAGCACGAAGGAGCGCGAAGAAAAATGAGTTTAGATAATTTTTTATAACG
>JBFFLX010000034.1:0-26566 GCA_041554435.1 Bacteroidales bacterium | reverse complement strand
GATTAACAATAAATATATAACCCCTTCAGGGTATTTTTACCACCCTTGAATAAACCACAGGAATAATCCTGTGACTATTATTATTTATCCGCCTACCGGCGGAAAGGGGTATCAGAAGTTATAAGAGAAAAATCATTCCGTGTCGGTAGAGGGATAAACTTGATTTTTATTGTAACAAAACTATTCCGCCGACAGGTGGATATATATTAATAGCCCTGCGATGAATATCGCAGGGTATTAGTTGATATAAATAATTCCAATACCAGAAGGGATTATATATGTGTAATCATTAACCAAACCTCGCTTATTACATTCACGGCACGTTTTTTTTTGTAAAATGAAGTTTGAAATTATATCTTTGTCTTGAAATAAGCAGAACATTAATTAAAAAATCATAAACATGAGTACCAATAAAATTACTTTCATAAAATTACTATCTGTAATCCTGATAATTATTGCATCGCAAAATATTGCAATATCACAGGCGTGGAAAGAGAGCCTTCCACAGGACAGGGAAGCACAAGCAAAGCTTACATTGTTCGATTATCAAAAAGCCTTTAACGATTATTGGGAACCGCTTAATGTGGAAAATGGATATTATACTGTTGAAGGAGAAAAAGTTAAAGCCGGAGGCTGGAAACAGTTTAAAAGATGGGAATATTATTGGGATAAAAGAGTTAACCCTGTAACAGGTGAATTTCCTGAAGTATCGGCCATGGAAAGGTTTGGGGAGTACTTAAAAACTAAAGAAGGACAAAGAAGTATTTCAGGAAACTGGACGAGCATGGGGCCTACATCATCAACAGGCGGATATGCCGGAATTGGCAGATTAAACTGCGTAGGTTTTCATCCTACAGATAACAATAAGTTTTACGTTGGAGCAGCATCAGGCGGTATTTGGAAAACTACCGATGGCGGTACTTCATGGACTGCGATAGGTGATGATAATGCTGCTTTGGGCGTTAGCGATATTATTGTAATAGACGATGTTAGCGATGATATTATTTATATTGCAACAGGGGATAGAGATGCCTCAGATACTTATTCTGTTGGAGTTTTAAAATCCACCGACGGAGGAAGTACATGGAATACAACCGGACTTAGTTGGACTCAAAATCAGTATTATATTATTAACCGGCTCATAATGGATCCAAATGATAATAATATTATGTATGCCGCAACCAATGGCGGTCTTTACAAAACTACCAATGGAGCCGTTTCATGGAGTCAGATTTCATCAACTACATTTAAAGATTTAGAGTTTAACCCGTCGAACAGTGCTATGCTTTATGCTTCAGATGGATGGGGCGAAATTTATCGTTCAACAAATTCAGGTGCTTCATGGACATCTGTTCATTTAGAATCAGGAGGTAGAAATACACGTATTGCTGTTTCTCCAGATAATAGTTCTAATGTTTATGTTGTAATGGCTAATTCAAATAGTGGTTTGCATGGCATTTTTAAATCCACTGATAGTGGAGCAACATATTCTCAGGTATTTAGTGGCGCTACAGCAAATCTAATGGATTGGGCTTGTGATGGTTCAGGATCAGGAGGACAAGGATGGTACGACCTCTGCCTGGCTGCCGATCCAAACGATGCTGACGTGCTTTTTGTTGGTGGAGTAAATACCTGGAAATCCACCGATGGAGGATCTACATGGAATATTAGTAATCACTGGTCGGGAACTTGTGGCGGACAGGCAACAACAGTGCATGCCGATAAACACTATCTCGCTTATCAAAATGGATCTTCTACTTTGTTCGAATGTAATGATGGTGGTATTTATAAAACTTCCAATAGCGGTAGTTCATGGACCGACATTACAAATACAATAGTAATTAGCCAGATTTACAGAATTGGAGTTGCACAATCGGTTTCCAATGATGTTATTTGTGGACTACAGGACAATGGAACAAAAAATCAGGAAAATGGTATATGGGATGATGTGATTGGTGGAGATGGTATGGATTGCGCTATTGATCCAAATAATGCTGATATTCAATACGGGGAACTTTATTATGGAAATATTAAGAAAACCACAAATCATTGGATTTCTTATAATACAATTTCCAATGGAATTAGTGGAAGTGGCGCATGGGTAACTCCTTATGTTATCGATCCAAATAACAGTCAGATCCTGTATGTAGGTTATGCCGATTTGCATAAGTCAACTAACCAGGGTAGTAGCTGGACACAAATAAGCAGTTGGGGAGGTTCAAAACTTAAATCCTTAGCAGTAGCTCCTTCCAATTCCCAATATATTTATACGGCAACTAATACCACTATGTATAAAACCTCTGATGGCGGAACAAACTGGACAGATATTACTTCCGGACTACCTGTTTCCAATGGTAATATTACGTTCATAAGTATAAAAAATGACGATCCAAACACTGTTTGGGTAAGCATTAGTGGGTTTAATTCTGATGGAGTTTATCAAACCACTAACGGAGGTTCATCATGGACAAATATTTCTTCGGGTTTGCCGCAGTTACCTGTTAACAATGTTATTCAAAACCGTCTTAATACTACAGAGAATGAACTTTATGCCGCAACCGATGTTGGAGTATATGTGAAAGTAGGAAGCGCAAACTGGGCTGCTTTTTATTCCGGCTTGCCTAATGTAAATGTTCGTGAAGTTGAAATTTATTATGATGATGCAGTACCATCAAATAGTAAAATCAGAGCGGGAACTTATGGTAGAGGATTATGGGAGTCGGATTTATATACGCCTCCGTCACCTCCGGTATCCGATTTTATTGCAGACAATACTACACCAACAACTGTAGATACTGTACATTTTACCGACTTAACTACAAATAATCCAACTTCCTGGGCATGGACAATAACTCCAACAACTTTTACTTATATAGAAGGAACAGATGCCAACTCTCAAAATCCGATTGCAATTTTTAATGATCCGGGATTTTATACAGTTGAATTAACAACAACAAATGCAAATGGAAGTAGCACCGAAACTAAGGTAGATTATATTAATTGCAGCCAGGCTGCCCCCGTTGCCGACTTCGAAGCCGATAACCTTACTCCTGATACAGAAACAACAGTAAACTTTACCGATCTTTCTCAAAACAGTCCCGATTCATGGGTTTGGAGTTTCAACCCCGGCACCGTAACTTATGAAGGAGGAACAGATGAAAATTCACAAAATCCTTCGGTAATATTTACACAAGCAGGTTTGTATACCGTTACACTTACAGCCTCAAATGTGGGTGGTAGTGATGACGAAACAAAAACCGATTATGTTGATGTTAGTCCCGCTGTTCCTGTTGCCGATTTTGAAGCCGACAATCTTACACCATCGGTAAATATGGATGTTACTTTTACCGATCTGTCTACTAATTTTCCTGATACATGGCTGTGGGTATTTACTCCTTCAACGGTAAATTACCTCAACGGCACTGACGAAAATTCACAAAATCCTGTTGTTGAATTCACAGCAACCGGCTTATATACAGTTAGTTTAACGGCATCCAATGCAGGAGGTAGCGACCAAGAAGAAAAAATTGATTATATAGATGTTACTAACGCATTAAGTGTTACCGCTTCGGCAACACCTGAAATAATTTGCTTTGGAGAATCTTCTCAACTAAATGCGGAAGCAGGAGGGGGAAGTGAAACCTACACATATTCATGGACTTCAGATCCTGCAGGTTTTGTTTCAGATATTCAAAATCCTGTTGTAACGCCTGAAGTTACTACCATTTATACTGTTCAGGTTGATGATGGAATTACAATAGTTAGTGATGATATTGAGGTAACTGTAAACCAATTACCGCAAATTACTTTGGTCGACTGGCCCGAAACACTTTGTAATCAATTGGAGCCTGCAGTTCAGTTACTTGCTACTCCCGAGGGAGGTACCTTTAGTGGAAATGTGACCGAAGACGGTATTTTTACGCCCGAATCAGCACCATTGGGTTGGAATGTAATTACTTATACTTATGAAGATGAAAATTCTTGCATAAATTCGGCCACCGACTCAATTTATGTGGATAACTGTGTGGGCATAAGCAATAATAAACCTGAAGGTTTGGTTAATATTTATCCCAATCCAAATAATGGTAGTTTCAAAATATATTCTGCTATTAAAATAAAATCTCTAGAAATAATTAACCATCAGGGAAAAGTGGTTTATACTGAAACACCTGATAATAAAGAGGTTAAAATTAATGCTAAAATCACTAAGGGTATTTATATTATAAGAATGAAACTTCAGGATAATAGTATTTTAAACAAAAGTATTATTATAAATTAGGGACCATAAAAAAGTATTATTGTTCGGTATAATAATATCTCGTTCCTTATTTCCTATTGCATAAGCCGGGTTTAATATGCTTTCTGCCAATATGTTGTCCCTGCGGGACTGTTCCGCTAGGAACAAAATGTGGGTAGCAACAAAAACACCCCATAAAAACGTTCCGTAGGAACGTAATATTATCAATCGTTTTAATACAATCGATAATTTTACCGGAAACATTAATATAAAACCAATATCTGTTTTATCAGTAAGCAGGTTTTCATTTTAATGATCTGTTCAAATATTCCGAATAATCTTTTACAGGAATTTTATAATCCTGTTTAAACAGAGGCGAAGTAATAAGAAAATCGGCAGATGTTCTGTTTGAGGCTGTTGGTATATTGTATAAAACGGCAATTCTCAACAAGGCTTTCACATCCACATCATGGGGTTGTGGCTCCATGGGATCCCAGAAGAAAATTAGTACATCAATTTTCCCTTCTGCTATCATTGCACCCAATTGCTGGTCACCACCAAGCGGCCCCGACTTTAGTTTAACAATTTCCAGTGCTGCATGCTCTGTAGTATCCAATTTATCTGAAGTTTGGTGTAAAGCATCCTCAATGAGTTTCCCGGTTGTTCCTGTACAAATTAGTCGGTGTGGTGTTAACAAACTTCTGTTCCAGTCGGCCCATTCTATCATATCTTTTTTCATGGTATCGTGGGCTACTAATGCTATATTTTTCCTTTTTATCATAGTCTTTTATTTGCAAATTTATTATTTCGGCTATGGCCGGAAGAAGTTTTATGTTAAATAAATATTAATTGTAATTAATTGAATATCAGTTTGTAAATATTTTAATTAAAAAGCTTATTTCAAACGGTTGCATAAAAAAAGAGGCTGTCTTGCCATATGTAAGACAGCCTCTTCATTTATATCTAAAGGATATTTTATTCTACTATCATTTTCTTAGTATATTTTGAATCTCCTGCGGTAATTGTATAAAAATAAACACCTTGTGGAAGTTCGTTTGCGTCTATAGTTAAAGTATGTGAACCGCTGGTTTTATATCCATAATCCTTTGAGGAAACCAATTGACCTGTAACACTCATAATATTCATAGAAACATAAGTATCATTATTTAAATGGATCTTAACATAGCTTTCTCCATTAAATGGATTTGGATAGTTTTGAGAAACCTCAGCCATTTCCTTAACTTCTTTATTTTCATTTACTCCAATTATAGTAAACTGACTTTCAGCAAAGTAGAAGTCCTGTATATATTTCAGTCTTAAAGCAGCAATAGGATCGGCAGGATCCATATCTTCGTACACGAAAGGAATATTATATCCATTTTCATTTGTAAAGCAATACTTGGATGCATTTCCGAAGTATGCACTCCACATACCTTCTGAAAAAAGAGTAACATTTGTCGGCCCATCTAATCCTGAACTATTTTCAGTTTTAGCATAGTTTGATGGATTAAATCCTCTACACCACAGGTTTGGTCGGTCGTTATCTTCGGCATCTTCAATATCGGTATCTAGCCATGAAATAAATATTCTGTTAGCTTCCCAGTTTGTGGTAATTCTGATACGGTTATCTTCAGAAATATCGCCAAATGTACCTCTGAAAGTACTAGGGCGGCCCATTTCTTCAGCAAACCATGTTGTTCCGCCATCAGTAGTAAACAAATCGATTGCTGCTAAATAACCTTTGGCAGTAATTATCGATTGCGGATCGGCACCTGTTGGTCCAACCATAACGGCAATATGTAAATTACCATTATTGTCAACTGCTATATCATGATCGAAAGCAGTGGTATAAGAAATATCTTCTCTTGCAGGTACGGGTGGTTCAAACAGGTCGGCAATTAACTGATCGGTAAGGTGGTGATAAACAATACCACCTATGCCATTTGGTCCGTCGAGTTGGATAAAATTAGGACCTTCCCAGTTTTCACCGCCATCGGTAGTTTTCCAATAAATAGGATAAACATTACTATATCCACTCATTTGTTCAGCATTTCCGTCATTACCTAAAACAGAAATATATCCTGTCATTCCATCTGGTGAAAATGCAACTTTTTCATCAACAGGATATCCTGACACGTCCATTGGAGCATCTAAATCAGAGAATGAATAAACAACATCCTGTGCACCATCGTCCCAATAACCTTTGGAAACGATAAGAAGATCATTATAAACATCTCCTACTAAATCATAATCCTGATCAACCGATATTGATAGTCCAAGACTTGTAAGGAAATATCCTGAAGGAACACCTGAAGCATATTCAAGGTCGTTATATAGGTTTTTAGTATGAATCGATGTATCCCCAAAATTCGCTACTCCTGAAGCATAACCACCCCATATATCATTGGAACCAAGCAATGTAGGACAGAAATATGTTAAATATGAGTCGGCAGGATTATTACTTCCTGTTGGATCTAAAATACCTGCATTAGGATATCTGGCAGCATCTGTAAAATATTCACCACCATCATTTTCTGTTGCTATATAAAATTCTATCATGGTAGTCCATGTTTGTCCACCATCAAAAGAAACATCATAACCAAGGTCACCTGAATATCCTCCAGGATCATCATCTCCACCCATACGGTGTATAACAGCAATGGTATTTAAATCCTGATTAACAGGTATTAGTGATTCCTGACCTCCGGCATAACCCCATCCGTAGGCATTTGCTACAGTTCCCAAAGGCACAACAGTAACTATATTAGCATCTCTGTCGGCAGGAGGAGTTATAGGTTTCGCTTGTATATCCGACTTAGTAATTAGCGGAGCTTTAACAGGCTCTATTCCCTGTTCAGGATTATCAACTTCCTTCATGGTTTTCGTATCAATTTTAAATTGATAGGCTTGTTGAGAAACCACAATCCCACTAATTAAAATGGATAGAATAAACAGTATAAATTTCCTCATAATGTATTGGTATTAGTTATTAAATAAATATTATTTGTACAAATATAACAATATTCAAACTAAAATTATTTGAAAATAACTGATATTTATTAAATTAGCTAACGAAAAATCAAAATAATTAATGATATGAAGCGAATTTTATTATCTTTTATTCTGGTTTCATTTTGTGTATTATCGTTTTCACAAAGTGAATTAGCCCGTGCCAGAGCCGACAAGGATTGGGGCTATATTGATACAAGAGGAACCTGGGTAATTAATCCACAATTTGACAATGCCAACGATTTTAGCGAAGGTTTGGCAGCCATTAGAAAGAACGGCGATTGGGGCTTTGTGGATAATACCGGAATGTTTGTTATCAACCCTCAATTTGCAGAGGCCAACAATTTTACAGGAGGATTGGCAGCAGTAAAAACGGGTAAAGACTGGGGTTTTGTGGATAAAAATGGCAAATATGTAATTAACCCTCAGTTTGACGATGTTATGGATTTCAGCGAAAATCTTGCGGCTGTTAGAAAAGACGGTCAGTGGGGTTTTGTGGATAAGGAAGGAAAATACATTATTAACCCTCAGTTCGATAAAGTAACATCTTTTACAGAAGGGGTTGCTTCTGCTCTTAAAGACAAACAGTGGGGCTTTATTAATAATTCGGGTATGTGGATTATTAATCCACAATTTGAAAGGGTAGGAGAGTTTGTAAATGGTCTTTGTGTTGTACGCCAGGGTGGCGATTGGGGGATAATTGATAAAAAAGGATCCTATGTTGTTAACCCTCAGTTTAACGATATGAAAGATATTTCAGAAGGTCTTGTGGCCATGAGAAAAGATAAGGAATGGGGGTTCTGTAATACTCAGGGTGATTATGTGATAAATCCACAGTTTGCCAATGTTGAGAATTTTAAGGATGGACTTGCACCGGCAAGAATAGGTAAAGAATGGGGTTTTGTTGATAGCAAAGGAACCTGGGTTATTAACCCGCAATTTGATCATGTAAATGCTTTTAGCAACGGACTTGCAGCAGTTAAAAAAGGTAAAGAGTGGGGTTTTGTTGATAGTCAGGGAAAATGGATTATTAATCCGCAATTCGATAAAGCGCGCGACTTTAACAAGGGAAAAGCAATGGTTAACAAAGGCGGCCAGTGGGGTTGGATTGATAAAACAGGATCGTATGTAATAAATCCTCAGTTTCCAAATGCATACCCTTTTTGCATTAGCAGATAGTAACAATTATTGCTTCTTGTTTACTCACAAATAATTGTAAATAACTCCTGATTGAACCAATCTTAATGCAATGGTTTTTTTGTATTTTTGATTTTATTGCAAAAAGACTATAAATTCTATAAAAGATGGTAAAATATCTGATTTCCATTGTGTTGTTATTAAATTCATTTTTATTAACGGCCCAAACTTTTACCGATATACAAGCAGGGCTTACCGGGCTAAGTGAAAGTGCCAGCAACTGGATCGATTATGATCAGGATGGGGATCTCGACATATTTGTTATCGGTGAATTTTATAATCCTAATCATGGTATAAAGACAAAACTTTATCAGAATATTAGAAACGACAGGTTTAGAGAAGTATCTACAAATATTGTTAGCGTTTACAGGGGTTCTTTCGACTGGGCCGATTATAACCTCGATGGAATTCCCGACCTTTTTATTATTGGCGAAACAATAAACGGAAAAAGTATTGCCTATCTCTATAAGGGTAACAGAACAACTTCTTTTACAAGAATAAATGTAAATATTAAAGGCGTTAAAGATGGAACCGTAAACTGGGGCGACTTTGACGGTGATGGTGATCAGGATTTGTTAATTGTAGGTCAGGAAGATGGAAATGCCATTTCAAAAATTTATAGAAACGACAGAAACGATAAATTTACAGATATAAGTGCTTCTTTACCAGGATTATCATTTGGCGTTGGAAGATGGTGCGATTTTGATCTGGATGGTGATCTGGATGCAATTATCAGTGGAACAGAAAATTCGGGCATGGTTATAACCGAACTTTTTAGAAATGACGACAGTAAGTTCGTTCCTATGTATCTCGGATTTAGCAATCTTCGTCTGAGTGATATTTGCTGGGGCGATTATGATAATGATGGCGATCAGGATTTTGCTATTAATGGTGAAACCCAGGATGGGAAATTCGTTACCAAAATTTATAAAAATAATATCAATGTTTCTTTTAGTCCTGCTTTTCCCGATTTTGTTAACCTCAGGTCAGGCTCAGTAGATTGGGGTGATATGGACCATGATGGTGACCTCGACTTACTTGTAACCGGTGAATATTATAATGGAGCTGTTACCAAGGTTTACAGAAACGAAAGAAATGATGATTTTGTGGATTTAAATGCACAAATTATCGGACTGTATATGAGTGATGGCCATTGGGGGGATTATGATAATGATGGCGATATGGATATTGTTGTTTCAGGAATGTCGAACGATTTTAATTTTATATCTCGTGTTTATCGCAACGACCCCATAAGAACCGACACTGTAAAACAAGAACCTGAAAGTATATTTAATAATACTGTTGTTGTTCCCGAAAGACCTGAGCCTACTTACTTCTATGTTTATGCTTCCTGCTATTGCGATGTTGATAACGACGGAGTTAAAGATTATAATGCTTTTATAAGCTTAATAAAACGTCCAAAAGTTCAATATGAAATGGAATCGAAGTTTAATAGTATTATCAAACGCGACTATCCGAATTGGGAAGAATTCGACCAGGGAAATATAATTCAAACTGGCTTTTCTAATTATCAGAAGGCTGTTAATTCACGCTTTATTGCCATCGATGAATACAAATCAAAAGACTTTATTATTCACGAAGTTAAGTGGTAAATACTTAGGGATTAGAAGGTTGGATGATTAGAGGATTAGAGGATTAGAAGATCAGAAGATTAGAGGATTAGAGGATCAGAGGATTAGATGATTAGAGGATTAGAGGATTAGAAGATCAGATGATTAGAGGATTAGAAGATTACTGGATTAATGATTATTTGGTGTTTCAGGTGTAATAGTTAATCTGTAATTCAGCCATCTGGTCTTTGCTAAAGCAAGAGCATGTCCACATCTAAATTTTCTTTGCGCTCTCTGCTGTTAAAAGGCAATTTGAAAACGCATCTGATATATGTTTGCTAATCCAATTTTGTAAACATTGGAACGAACATAGTTAAAGCTCACTTTGGTTTCCGGATTCAAATACCAATTTAAGCCAACAGTAATATTATTCATTTCTCCTCCCTGAGCATCTTTGTCGTTAAGATCAAGCAGTGAATATCTTATGGCAACTTCCCAGGCACCTAATCCACCATCATCACCTAAATTCTTATTAGGACTTACTTTATCAAAGCCAACTTTACTTTTATTATAATTTTTATGTTCTCCACTAATAAACCAACTAAATGTTGTATAATAGGATGACAGTTTGTAAATACTATGTTTTAATGCTGAGTTTGGGCCCGTAATTGCTGTAGCGTAAGTATATTCGCTTTCAAAAGCAAACTGATTATAAATTGCTACTATTCCTCCATTGTATTCATTAATACTTTTTACTTCATCTATATTTATTTTCAGGTATTTTGGCGCTAAGTGAGCTTCTGGACGGGCCGTATATAAAAGTTTCTCATAATCATGAAATTCATAACTAAACCCAAAATCCAAATGAAGAACCGTATAATTATCGCTTTCATTTTTAAAGATGGGCAGACCAACTATTCTGAATGTCATATCATATGCATTACCGCTGTAGTTAACATTACTTCCTGTTGGATAAAAATAACCGGCATAAAGTGATAGTCTTTTGGAAAGAAACTGATTGTGTAACATAAAGCCCAAATTACGATCATTGTCGTAAACATTGGTTAAGGACCTTTCCATCATACTAATGTATTTTGAACTGGTAATCATTTCAAAACCACGGGGTTCTTTAAAGTTACCTACAGTTAAATTTCCCAAATAAGGGATTTTAGTAAAAGTTAAAAATGCATCTTTTATGGCTACACCATTGCCAGCAAAATCTACCTGGAATTTATATTTTATAAAGTTATATAAAGTGCCCGAAGTATATAATCTTGCTCGACGAAATTCAGCACCATTGCTTGCATCAAAATGACTGTTCAGGGAACTGTCCTGAGAAATCATCATAATATCATACTGAATACGACCACCAATTTTAATCGAAAAATGATCGTCTTCACTTGAAAATTTAAGCCCACTCTCCCAGGAAGGTTTCAGTAAAACCTTGTTTTGCGACTGCACATTTATAGAAAAAAGCACAAGCACTATTACTATATACAAATACCTCATGAGTATGTAGTTTAGTTTTGGCGATAGTTTAATAACGTATAATAGTTTAAATTTCAATCAAATAAGAGGAACTTAATACTTTACTATTTTAAAACAATTTTAATATATGATGGATTATGATCTGAATTTTTAAAGTTTAGATCAACAGTTTTCGCCATTAACAGTTCCACGTTTGGCGACACTATAAAATAATCCAGTATGGTAGTAGGATTTTCACCTTTTACAAACGACTTATAGTTCTGGCGATTAGTAGGTGCTGTAGGATCAAACGCCCACTTCCAGTCTTGAGGCATAGTATTATTATTCATTTTCACTTCTGATGCAAAAAATTTGTGACCATTAAAATCACCTTCCGGTTTAAAACGAGGAGGGTTTGCATTCCAGTCGCCACCGGCAACAACATAATTACCTTTATTATATTCTTCAATCATTTTATCCTTGATAATTTGAAGTTCTTTTACCCTTAATGCTTTATTAGTAATATACGCTGAATTATGAGTATTTAATACCACCAAATCTTTACCATTTTCCAGAAGGAAGCGAGTGAGTATAAAACATCTGTCGAGTAGAAACAATTTATTTGGCCATGGTGCAATAAGAGGATATGCATATCTAAAAGCCTCATTAACGGGATATTCAGAAAAGGTAAGCATTCCGCCTTTTACGTATCCCAGAGGCCCATAAAGAGGAATAGGAACAAACTGGCAATGATAATTTTTTGCAAATACACCATAATCATCTTTCATTAAATCTAAAATTTCCTGAACTTCGTTAAAATGGTGACTTCTTCTGGCTTTCATATCTATCTCCTGCAAAAGGAAGAAATCAACACTATCTTGCTGTCCAATAAACTGTTCTATGCTGTTGAGATATTTTCTGTTCATCTTTTTTGAAGGTCTTACCTGCTTACCTCCGTCATAAAAGAAATCCATTTCAGCACCCAATCCGGCATATCCAATATTCCATGTCATAAAACTAAAAGTATCTGACTTAATAGCAGGAATATTGTTTTCTGATTTACTAACTTCCAGTTCTTCAACATCATCAGGACGATAATCGAAAATTGTAATGTATAAGATGAAACCGAAGAAAGTTAGTATTAAAATTCCAATTGTTTTTAACAATAGTAGTAATGCCTTTTTTATATACATTTTTTATGGATTTATTGAGGGAGCAATTTAATAAAATATTTCCTAATTTTTTTTTATATTTTTGAAGAATAAATAAGTTTTGCATATGCCTATTTTAGGAAGTATAATTAAGAAAGCCTATTCATTGAGAAATGTTCCTTTCGAGATGAAATCAAATAATGTTTCCTACAAACAAAATCAATATAAAGAACTAGAAGCACTTTTAAAAAAGGCTCAGTTTACGGCCTTTGGCGAGCATTATAGGTTTTCTAAAATTCTTGATTCGAAGAATATAATTGAAGAATTTAGAAAAACGGTCCCGATACACGATTATAAATCCATGTATAAACGCTGGTGGTATCGTGCATTAAATGGAGAACCATATGTTTCATGGCCTAATAAGGTAAAGTACTTCGCATTAAGTTCGGGAACTTCCGAGGCCTCCAGTAAATACATTCCCGTAACTGCCGATATGCTTAGAAGTATAAAAAAAACCAGCATCCGACAATTAGTAAGTACGGTAAAATTTGATTTCCCCGAGAGTTTTTACGAAAAAGGTATGTTAATGATTGGTGGTAGTACCCACCTGCAGTTTAACGGTACTTATTATGAAGGCGACCTTTCGGGAATAACAGCAGGGAACATTCCGTTTTGGTTTCAGCATTTTTATAAACCGGGAAGAAGGATTTCAAAAACCGCCGACTGGTCGACTAAGCTGGAGGAGATGGTGAAGAAAGCACCTAACTGGGATATTGGCGTTATTGTGGGAGTGCCTGCCTGGGTACAAATACTATTGGAAAAAATAATAGAAAGGCATAAACTAAATAATATTCATGATATATGGCCAAACTTAAGAGTTTATGTTCATAGTGGAGTAAGTTTTAAACCCTATGTAAAACGTTTCGAAAAACTCTTTGGCAAAGAAGTGATGTATCAGGAATCATATCTCGCCTCCGAAGGATATATAGCGTATCAAAATAATCCAAAATCCGAAGGCATGGAACTCGTAACCGATAATGGTTTGTTTTATGAGTTTGTTCCTTTTAATGATGAAAATTTTGATTATTTGGGAGATATCAAAAAAAATCCACAATCGTTTACTATTGAAGAGGTTGAGGAAAATAAAGAATATGCTTTGCTAATTTCTTCAAACTCAGGAGCATGGCGCTATTTGTTGGGCGATACCGTAAAGTTTATTAATAAATCCAGATGTGAAATAATAATTACCGGAAGAACAAAATTCTTCCTTAGTATTTGTGGTGAACACCTTTCACAAGAAAATATGAATAGGGCCGTTGAACTTTTACAAGATGATTTGGGAATAGAAATAAATGAATTTACCGTTCATGCTTTTAAATACGGAAGTCTGTTTGCGCACAGATGGTATTTGGGAACACGCGAGAAAATAGATAATAAAAAGGCTGCCGAATTAATTGATAATCATCTGAAAAATTTAAATGATGATTATAGAGTAGAGCGTATGGAAGCCATAAAAGACGTTGAAGTAATTGCTGTTCCCGAAAATGCTTTCCATCAATATATGAAAGAAATGGGAAAAGAGGGTAGTGCAAATAAATTTCCAAGAGTATTAAAGAATGGAAGAATTGACGAGTGGGAAGACTTTTTGAGATCGCAGAAATATATATAGGTCATACAACAATTAAACATTAAAAAGTGTCATTATATATTGTGTTAGTATTCCAACAATTATAAAAATAATTTTATGAAAGCAAAATATTACATCATAGCATTGCTGATGATCACTGCTTTGCAAATGAATTCGCAGGATAAAACTCCCGATTATAAGAAATGGCATTATCTCTCAGAAGAGGAAATGTTATTACCTCTTAATACTGCCAGAGATTTCATTGAAACTGATCCCCCAACAGGAGATGTTAGAAATGTTGCAGAATTTGATGAAATGCAGGCAGTTTTGGTGCGATATCCATTTGGAATACCAATGAGCCTGGTGAAAGAAATGGCTGATGATATTGAAGTTATTACATTGGTTGCAAGTGCTTCACAACAACAAGTTGTTGAAAATCAGTATGCTTCGGCAGGGGTAAATCTTGCAAATACCTCTTATTTAATTACTCCCACCGATTCTTATTGGGTGAGAGATTATGGTCCTTGGTTTGTCTTCGACGGAGACAGAAACCCCGGAATAATGGATTTTCCATATAACCGCCCACGACCTAACGATAATAATGTGCCTGCTGCAATTGCCAATATGTTAGGAATTACTCTTTATGGAATGAATGTATATCATACCGGTGGTAATTATATGACAACAGGCATGGGACAATCGGCATCAACCGATTTGGTTTATGATGAAAATCCTCAACTTACACACCAACAAATAGCCGATAAGTTCAGCAGTTACCTTAATGTAGATCCTTATCATGTTACAGCCGATCCGCTGGATGATTATATAAAGCATATCGATTGCTGGTCAAAATTCCTTTCTCCCGGAAAAATACTAATTGCCGAAGTTCCGGAAAGCGATTATAGGTATGACGATTATGAAGCATTAGCTAACTATTTCGCAACTGAAATAAGTTCTTATGGAAAACCCTATGAGGTTCATCGTGTGTTTGCCCCCGGAACTTATCCCAGTACTCCATATACCAACTCATTGATACTAAACAATAAAGTATTTGTTCCTCTAACAGGCAGCCAATGGGATGATGAAGCCATCGCCTCATACGAAGAAGCAATGCCCGGATATGAAGTTGTGGGAATAAATTACGACGGTTGGATAAATACCGATGCCCTGCACTGCCGTACAAAAGGTGTTGCCGATTTGGGAATGCTTTATATAAATCATATGCCTTTGCTGGGCAATGTTGCCTATCAGGAAAACTATGAAATAAATGCCGAAATATATTCTTGTACAGGGCAGCCTGTATATAACGATTCGGTGTTTATTTATTATAGTATTAATGGTGGCGATTACCAGCAAACAAATATGACCTTTGAAGGGAGCGACGAATTTACAGGTAGCATAAGTGGTATTTTACCCGGCGATGAAATAGATTATTATTTATATGCCGCTGACTGGTCGGGAAGAAGAGCCAAACACCCATATATTGGTGAGCCCGATCCGCATGAATTTAAACCATTTGGTATTGTTAACCAATTGAATATGACTCCCGACACTCTTTTGTATTTGAATTACGACGATATGATTTTTGGCAAAATACTGAACATAATTAATATTAGTAGTAGTGAAGTTACCATTACAGATATTACTGAAATGGGATGGTTAGGATGGTATGTTGAAGAAATGCCTCAATTTCCATACATTATGGAAATAGACGATACTCTGGAATTAAATGTAATGTGGAATTTACCTGTAGAAATGTTGGGAGCACTTCAAAGCGACACCATGTATATAAGTACACCTGCAAAAACATATAAGCAGTTGCTGATGATAGATGGTGATCTTCTCTCTTCACAAAAAGAAATTTTTGATTCTAACTTTTCAGTTTTTCCAAACCCTTTTAATGAAAATATTAATTTTAGATTTATGTCGCCTGGTGGCGAAGATGTGATTCTGGATATATTTGATATTAGCGGAAAACATGTATTTCATTATAATGGAATATCAAGCCGGGGTATAAATACTATTAACTGGAAAGAAAATTCCCATAAACTTCCACGGGGAATGTATTTATATAAATTAAGTACGGGAAATGAAGTTAATACAGGGAAATTGCTAAAAAACAATTAGACCAGAATAGTAGTCAGATAAACTGCAAGTGCCAGAGTTATAAGTATAATTATCCATGTAATTTTTCGTGGAGTATTGTCTCTTTCGGGATCGTAATCAAATTCTGTTCTTTCCATATTATAAAAATATTTATGGTAGTTTGTTCAGGCGGTTTCCGTTAAGAAATGCTACCACAAAAGCATCGCCAATACCATTTTGTGTTCTAAGCTGATTTCGCTTTTGTTGCGCTTGCTCATAAGTTGAATACGAACCTACCGTATAAATATAATATCCGTTGTGAGAATTTTCTTTTATCATAGAAGCAGGGATATTATACATTTCACCAATCTTATTCAAACTAATGGTTTTCCCATATTTTGCAAGTATCTGAACTCGGTATTCCAACGATTTATTATAGTTATCTTCTTCAGTAACAACTTCTTTCTCAACAATAACAGGCTTTTCAACAATTATAATTTCAGGTTCAGTTATAATCTTTTCTTCTTTAACTTTAACAGGCGGAACCGGATTGTTATAGTTTGGTTCTTGCACAGGTTCGGCTCTATAATCATATTCAACAGTTTGAACATCACTTATTTTTTTGTTTTTAGATGTTCTTGATGCTGGTGCCGGACTTTTTGATTCAGGCCCATTATGTTTTTTCGAATATCCAAACTTATATGAAAGTCCAACGGAAGTATAATTAAAAACATCATATTTAAATCCGCTGACATGCCCGTCGAGCATATCGGAATTTATCATTCTGTTTGCTGATTCCAGATTTACACTCAACTGATCGTTAATTCTTAAATCAAAGCCTAAACCACCATGAAATACTCCTTCAAGGGTTCTGCCACCAAAACTTTTTCCTGCTCCACCCCCAACGGTTTGAATCTTATTATTTGTACCCAATTGATAAACATAAGTATTATAATTCAAAAGTCCCAGACCTACAATTATATAAGCATTGAAAAATCTATTGTGCCGGTAATTGGCAAAAATGTTATTTATATTTATAGTTGAATTTATGTTAAACTCAAAATAATTATTATCGAAATACTTTTTCCATGCTCTTCTGGTACCACCCAGTTTTCCATATAAACTTTGTCCGCGTATTCCAAAAACAGGAGAAATTTGATATTTTAACTGCAGACTAAGACCAGCCCTCCACTCATTCTCATAATTTGAAACCGGCCACCATTGATACTGTTTTACATCACCAAAAAATAAACTCGTTCCCCCATTTAACTGAACTTGCCAATGCGGCATAAAACTGCTATTGGGAGAGAAAGTTTGTGATTTTGCGTTGCCCGCCAGAAACAGAACAAACAGAGTTACAATTAGTAACTTAACAGATGATTTTGAGTTTATATACATACTTTATCTTTTAGAGCCAGATGCTAAAATATTTATAGCCCTAAATTACATATTAAAAACCGAGAAAAAAGTGCGGAATTAATTAATATTCCCCAACCAATTGTTAATATCCTCAATCTGTAAAGCAGGGATATTTAGTTTGTTTTTCTTTCTGTAACCATTCAATTTCTGATGTATGCTTGTTGCCTTCGATTCTTTTAATGAGTTGAGGCTGTCAAATCCTGCATCAATAATGTGCTGTGCCCATTCTTCGCTAACTCCCAGTTTTAAAAGATCGGAAACAGAGAAAACTTTCTTTTTGACTTCCGGACGCATTTGAGGGAAAAGAAGAACTTCCTGTATGGATGGTTGATTGGTCATAATCATAACCAATCTGTCGATACCAATACCCATTCCTGATGTGGGAGGCATACCATACTCAATGGCACGTAAGAAATCCTGATCGATAAACATCGCCTCATCATCACCTTTTTCGGCAAGTTTGGCCTGTTCCTCAAATCTAAGTCTTTGATCTATCGGATCGTTAAGTTCGGTATAAGCATTTGCAAGTTCCTTCCCGTTTACCATTAACTCAAATCTTTCTGTAAGTTCATCATTATCACGATGACGTTTACAAAGAGGAGACATTTCCACAGGATAGTCGGTAATAAATGTGGGTTGGATAAAATTAGGTTCGCATTTCTCACCAAAAATTTCATCAATAAGTTTACCTTTCCCCATCGACTCGTCGGTTTCGACACCTAGTTTTTTACAGGTTTCCTGAAGTTGTTTTTCATCCATTTCGCTCACGTCGATACCTGTGTATTCTTCAATGGCACCAATTATTGACAGTCTGCGGAAAGGAGCTTTAAAGTCGATTATATTATCACCAACTTGTAATTTTGTTGTTCCGTGAAGGTCGAGGGCAATTTTTTCCACCATTTTTTCGGTGGTTTCCATCATCCAGAAATAATCTTTATAGGCAACATACATTTCCATCTGAGTAAACTCAGGATTATGAAACCTGTCCATACCTTCATTTCTAAAGTCTTTTGCAAACTCATAAACACCTTCAAAACCTCCAACAATTAATCTTTTTAAATATAATTCGTTGGCAATTCTCAGGTAAAGAGGCATATCCAAAGCATTATGATGAGTAATGAAAGGACGTGCTGCTGCACCACCAGGTATAGCCTGTAAAATTGGGGTTTCTACCTCCAGGTAATTTTTTTCATTTAGAAAATCTCTCATGGATTTGATAACCTGAGCTCTCTTTATAAAGGTATCTTTAACACCCTCATTAACAATTAAATCGACATAACGCTGACGAAATCTTTGATCCGGATCAGAAAATGCATCATAGGTAACACCATCCTTTTCCTTTACTACGGGAAGCGGGCGCAACGACTTCGACAAAATAGTATATTCGGTAACATGTATTGTTAACTCACCCATTTTTGTAACAAAGGCAAATCCTTTAATTCCAATAAAATCACCAATATCCAGGAGACGTTTAAAAACGGTATTATACATTGTTTTATCCTCGCCCGGGCAAATTTCATCGCGTTTGAAATAAAGCTGCATCCTGCCAGTGGAGTCCATTATTTCGGTGAAGGAGGCGGCTCCCATTATTCTGCGGCTCATAATTCTGCCCGCCATGCTAACCTGCTGGAAGAGTGTATTATCTTCAGGAAACTTCTCATGAATCTCTTTTGCAGTTGCATTTACTTTATACTCTGCTTGTGGATAAGGATTTATTCCAAGTTTCTTTATTTCTTCAAGAGCATTACGTCTTACTATTTCTTGTTCGCTAAGATGCATATCTAAATAATTTTTTGCAAAAATATAAAATGAATCGGATAAAGAAGATATTAAATGAAACCCCTTCAGGGTTTTGGAAATATCTATATGGATTTTACCCTGCCTTATTCATCACCGGGCTACTAATGTTTATCTGCCTTTGGCCTTTGGCTATTGGCATGACATTGTGTACTAGTCATTAGACATTGGTCATTGGTCATTGGGGGTTATTGGTAGATTGAACTCCGAGGTATCGGAGCCTTAGGCCTTTGTCACCTCGTCCCCTTGTCACTTTGTCACTTTTTCAAGCCAACAGCCAATAGCCTTTGGCCTTTAGCCCTTAGCCAAATAACTCATAACTCTAGGCACTTATATAAAATGTTGCATGTTGCAAGTGTCATGTGGCAGGTTCGTTTGGGTCTTAACTCTTAACTCTAGGCACTTTTAACTTAATGAACTTTAGCGCACTCATTTGCATTTTGGCTGAAAGCCAAACCTACCCTACCCGGGGGCAACGCCCCCGGACTATGACCGAGAGAGTCAGCGCCCTGAAGGGGCAGCAATAAAAAACATCTTCTCGAGAAAAATAAGCCTATATCCAAGACCATTATTTAAGGCTGCCCCTTCAGGGCGCTTGATTGTCGTCGTGTATATAAATAGGGCGTTGCCCTATTATAGGATAGTATTGCCCTTCAGGCAATGGGAATGATAATAAATCTGGTGGTATAACTTTTGGTCATTGCCTGCCTGCCGGAATGAAATGGAGGTAGGGTCATTTGCCTTGTAAATGGTCATTGGTTAACTCATAACTCTAGGCACTTTTAACTTTAGGCACTTGTAACTCTATGAACTTTATCCAGTTCATCACAAAAAAAGCCCGTATAGCCTAAGGCTATACGGGCTTTTTTTATTTTATTCAATTGATTACAATACTACAATTTTCTTGTAAACCACTTGATTATCTTCTAAACGGATATTTACAAAATAAACACCACGGCTTAGTTTACTAATGTCGAGGCGACCACCATTATAAGATGTTTTCTGAACTACTACCTGTCCTGATGATGAAACAACACTAAGGTCAGCGTTTTTAAATCCTTTAAGGATAAGTTCATCTTTGGCAGGATTTGGAAATACCTGTACCAGAGAAGCGTCGATTTCTTCTTTACCAACATACTCTATATAATAATTAAACTCATAAGTTTTCTTATCATAAAGATTTTCAGCATAAACGTCAATACTGGCTTTACCAGGAATGCTAAATGCCATATTAGTAATTCTGGTGGCATTTTCGTCCATTGATACACTACCTAATATTGGTTCTTCTATAGTTCCTTCAGGAAGTTTAACATCATATTCATAAATATCAGGATCGAAATCTTCCAAAGTTACTCCGTCGAAAGAAACACTAGAAAGACGAGCTTCATTTGAATAATCAGCATCTTCTAAACCATAAGCGGCTTGATAAACCTGCTTTGTAGAAGGATCCTGAATAAATGTTACAACTAATAAATCGTCGAATTCTTCAACATTAGTTGTTGACATATCATAAGTATAAGTAAACTGAACAGGAACACCACTAGTAAACGACTGACTTGTGCCATTTCCGTTAGGGAACATCTTCATCATAACATGTTCAAAAGAAGTTTCTCCATTTGTGGCCACATTACCTGTGGTTTCTTTTTCCACAACAACATTATGAACTTTCATTGATGACGTATTAGCAAATGAAATAATATTTGTTGTTATAGTAATATTAGTTCCGCTCATGGTGAATGTAGAAGCAATATCAAAGGTTGTTGTCATACCCTGTGCCTGATTTAGCACATTGTCGCAAGCACCTGTTGAGGTTGCAATATTAGTACCCATACCAATCAAATCGGGAACGGCATTAATACCATAATAAGAACGACGTGTTCCGCCTTCTGGAGTATAGTATGGATCGCCGGATCCTGGCCAGTTCATCTGGTATTTTAGTAATACAATTTCATCAGCATGAGTATTACACCATGGTACAAATTGTGCATTAAAACTTGCACAAGGAGCACATGTTGAACTTGTAAACTCTTCGAAAAGAGGCATTACAGGAAAGGATACTGATTGATATTCTATTGTTTTAACAAGAGTATCATTTGACTGATCCATATCAGTAGTTCCATTTACGCTATTGATATACATTGTTAAATCATGGCTTCCCAAAGGAGACGCCCATAATCCACCAAAATCTAAAGTAGCAACCTCTGCAAATCCTAAGTTAAGATTAGAGAAAGTAGAATCCTTTGCAATGCCTGAATAATTTATCCAGCTTACATTAACCTCATCTACTATAGTATTACCTATATTCATAAGTTTACCAACAACTGGAGCAGGATTAAAAATAACGGATGGAATAGAAACAGAGGATAATTTTGCATCGAATGATAAAGGAGCAAAGAACTGGATATCATCTAAATACCATGCTCCAACACCACTTAAATTACCTGTTAAATAGAAAGATATTTGAAAATAAGATCCATTTACCTGATCTCCGGTAAGAAGTATGCTTACTTCTTCGGCATCAATATCTTCTCCGGGAGTTGATTCCCAAACTGTATTCCAGTCGCCGCCACTTCTGGTAGCAACACCAATAGTAATACCACTATTATTTTTAATATAACGATGTTTAAAAATAATGGCAGCTGTATCGGTAGAATTCATGTTAACTGAGGGTGAGATTAGTCTTGCGGTACCTGTATAATTGAACCCTTCAAATAATGCTTCAGGAACATTTCCCCCGGCATATGAAGTAGGACTATTGCTCCAACCCGAAGTTAGTGGTAGCTGACTCCATCCAGAAGGAGGCATAGTGCCGCCACTAAAATCCTCACTAATAAACGTTTGAGCGTTTAGAAACCCCACCAACGATAGAACGATTAATAATGATAATAGTTTTTTCATTGTGTATTTAATTTAATTATTAATTTATTTTAATATTAGTTTTTTATTTATCATGCCTTTATCACTTCTGATAATTAACTGGTAGGCACCTTTTGCATAAGTACTTAAATCAACATTTATGTTTGATTCTCCATTTAAATTTACATCAGATTTATTGTAAACCACACGACCATTTGCACTGACAACCATAATCTCCACAAGGCTGCTTTTCTCAGCATTAATTTTTAAATTAAATATGCCGTTTGAAGGATTAGGATATACATTAACATTAACAGTATTTTCAAGTTCGTTAATTCCGGTACAATCAACAAATTCAAGAGCTATTTCATCAGTTTCAACACAACCGTTTTGGTTGGTTACCTCAACAGCAAATTCCTGAACACCATATCCATACCCAACGGTATCAACGCTAATTGTCTGTGTTTCTGCTCCATTCGACCATAAATATGATGAACCTGAGTTTCCTGCATCTAATGTCCATACAATATTAGGGCAGAAAGTAGTGTCGGCACCAATATTAACAACAGGAAGGTCATAAACCATAATATAAACCGAGTCGGTGGAACTAACACCTGAAGTATCAGTTACATGAACAAAATACCAGGTATTCTCTTCAGGCAATACTGTTACATCTGTATCTGAAGAAGTAAATCCTGCAGGATTAGATGTCCACTCGTAAGTAAGACTTCCCTGAACACCGTAAATATCGGTAGTTAGTAAAGTTTCTTCACCAATACATAGAGTTTCGCTTGTAGCATTTACATCCACTAGCATACTTGTTATTGTTAAGCCCAGGTTAACCTGAACTTCATTTGCCATTGGGTCGTTGGAAGAAAACATTGCTGTGGCAGCATATTCTCCCGGATCCATATCATGTGAATCAAAAGTTATTTCAATAACTGTTGTATCTCCTGGCTGAACAGCTCCAAATGTTGGAGAAATGTCGAGCCAGCCCTGAACATTAACAGTATAATCTTCAACTTCACCATATTGTGTATTACCACATGGGAATAATTCTCCTGTATATCTTATACGAACTCTCATTCTTGTTTCACCTGTAGCGGCTCCAACAGGAGGTTCAATATTAGCAACATAAGGTCCATTACCCGGGCTACCATTAAAATAGATAATTCCATCATCAAATTCACCATTCTGATCCCAGTCGACCCATGCAGCACATTGGTCCTGATTATAACCATTCCCGTTTTCAACAGTTATTGGATAAGATCCGCCAATTTCAACGGTTGTTTGTTGATCAGTATAATCGGCATAAAAAGAACTTGCGGATTCATTGTCGATATCTCCAAATGTAACGCGACTTATATACTCATCTCCACCTCCAAAAGCATCGCAATATTCGAGAATCTCACGATCTTCCTGAATAAATGTTGAGATATTGTATACCAATTCCAACTGACCTGTATTTATAACTGTTATTTGTTTAGTCGACATGGTATCAACAACCAGTGATTCATGAATTTCCAAAGGACTAACGGCAATATGAGCATCACCCCATTGTACGCTTGTTCCAGTGGCACTCGATTCCATATCTTCTGTATAGGTTGCTGTAACCTGATAAGTATAAATTCCGTAATCAGGAAGCATGTCCATATAAGTAGTGTCAGTTAATTCAGAGGCTATTAATTCCCCTTCTCTGTAAAGGTTAAATCCAACGAAATTTTCACCTTCTATATAAGTCCATATTAGATCACATGCACCGGTTTCGAAAGTAATAGTTCCAACCATATCTGTAGGTCGGTTAAGAGGATTCGTTTGATATGGAGAACAATATGTCATTGCACTACCTGTGCGGTTATCAGTCCATACTGGATATACCCAGCCATCCTGAGCATAAATACTTAGGTAATCACCAAAATAACCTCCTGCAAGACCTGGTATTGCTGATGGAGTAAAACTCACATCACTAACTTTAAAATCTTCCCATGTAAGGCCACCATCTTCTGAATTGGCACAATAAACCTCTGCCTGATTACTACTTACATTTCTGTCATCATAAAATATGGCAGAAATAACACCATTTGAAGGATCTACAGTTATCCATGGGAAATAATGTTCTTTACCCAATCCTGATTCATCCTGATTCATCTTTATAGGTGTAGACCAGGTAGCACCATTATCGGTTGATTTACTAATGTAAGTATCAATATCATTACCAGTATTAACTCCAGGAGTTCCAACATTTGTCCATGCAACATAAATAGCACCTCTGTTGGGTCCGTTACTATTATCAACAGCACCAACTGGAAATGCGTTAACACGCATATTTTTACTGGTTTCGGTACTTCTGATACCTCTTATGTTGGTTATTATTCTTTCAGCAGGCTCAAAGGTAGCACCACCATCGTAGGATACTGCCATACCAATTGCTGATTCATCTGATGGCCAACCATCGTAGATTGCCCAAATTACATAAACTTCACCATTAGGTCCTACCGAAATATTTACTCCTTGATTGTGGTTACCTGCATTTACTGCACCACTAATATTGTTATTGGTAGTCCATGTTAACCCATCATCTGTTGATGTGCTTATGGCGATTTCAGTATCACTGCCACCACCAAAATTTGTCCAGGCTACATAAATATTACCTTCATAAGGACTTGTGGGACTATTGTCTATCCACATATGGTTTTTATCTGCTAAACTTCCAGGGTTCGGTGCTACAGTAACTGCAGTCCATGTTCCACCCTGATCGTCGCTATAGGATATTCCCATTCCTCCCGGATTATCAATATAGTTTACATACCATCTTCCATTTAATCCTATTGCAGTTGTAGGGTCGCCTGAGTTTCCTCCACCGGCTCCCTGTACCTGACCTTCCCAGGTTTCGGCAGCATCAAAAGAATGAAAATCGTTGGCTCCATAAAGACTCCCTACCGGATTCTGTGTAGAGTTATTTGAATTAAGTACCACATCAGCATTATTAGGATCCACAAAAACAGAGTTTTCACTTTGTGTTGAATTAACTTCTGTTACAGGAACATCCGGAGAGTCCTCCGTTATAACACTATATGCTTTTATCTGACTTCCGGTAAAAGTTCCCATGGGGACCTTAATATCCGGATTATAGTCAATATAACCTTTCTCGGCCATATTCACCCAGTATTGTAAGTTGTCGATTCGGGTATCAACTTTGTTTCTGGCTTCCCTCTCAGAAGATTTTCCACTACTAATGGCCCAGTTAATGCTGAAACCTAAAATGCCTATTAAAAAGGCAATAATAAAGAGTCTGGTTCTTTTCATTTGATTATAATTAGTTTCTAATAATTATTGGACTGCAAGATAATAACAAAATGCGAAAATGTAAAGTTTTTGATATATGCCTGCCTAATTTAATCCAAAAATATAAAATAATTGAATATAAACTACTAACTAACCTGACAATCTGCCTGTTATAATGGTTGCCTGATTTTTGATGATATAGTTTATAATTGAGCTAAAGTTCATAGAGTTCATAGAGTTCATAGAGTGCCTAGAGTTATAAGTGCCTAGAGTTACATTTGAAACCTAAAACGAACCTGCCTACACAAAGTTTCGGCAGGCAAGCCTGCAACTTGCTACATGGAACTTGCAACCCTGCCTCGCCGGCAGGCAGGATGCAACATAAATAAAAGTGCCTAAAGTTATGAGTTATGAATTATTTGAGAAAAGGTCAAAAAGGCGATGGGGTGACTGAGCGAAAGGGAGAAAATGAGAAAATGAGAAACTGGGAAAGGGTGAAGGGGCGAGAGGGCGAAGAGGAGAAAATAAGAAACTGGGAAACTGGGAAATTGAGAAACTGTGAATTGGTGAGGAAATGTCAAAAAGTCGAATGGTCGAAGAGTCGAAAAGTCCGTTTCGTTATAAGAGTCACTTTTCGTTTAATGAAGTACAAACTCCGCCTTCCATAAAATGCGTTTAAGACTAAAAGTTATGACCTGCCGGCCGGCAAGGCAGGGTTTTGAATAATGAGTTAATAGTTGTTGTCCTGAAGTAGGATGACATAAATTCCGCCGAAAGGCGGATAAATATTAGTAGCCATAGGATTTTTCCTATGGGAACATAATGTCGATTTTCCCCAATACCCTGAAGGGGTTATACTTTTTTG
>JBFFLX010000033.1:0-26933 GCA_041554435.1 Bacteroidales bacterium | reverse complement strand
CGATTGAAAGAGGCTGTTTCCATTGGTATTGGAAAAATGGTAGGTGGAGGAATATTCGCTGTACCAGGATTGGCAGTAACTTTTGCCCGGGAAGCAACTCCTTTGGCTTTTCTGTTTGCAGCAATTATTGTGCTTATCAGTAAACAAATGTCAACTAATATAATTGGAGTTAGCGTAGCTTTTGGCATAATATTAATTTCATTTGTAGTTCAATTTATCTTTAAAAAACTGAACATGGAAAATCCTAGTCAAAATAAATCTGATTTATTGGCATTGGCCAGAAGCAAATTAACTAACGAAAGAACATTCCTTGCCTATTTTCGAGCCGCAGTTGTTTTTTTTAGTTCAGGATTTGCAATACTTAAATTAGGTGTTTTAAAGGATATTGTTTCAATTGCTTATTTATTGTCAATTCTGGCCCCACTAATGCTTGTTATTGGTATATTTCGTTATTACTATACAATAAAGCAACTTAGAAAAGTATTTGATAATAAGCAAGTTGAAAATATTTTTTCCCTACAAAATTCACAACATTTAGGTAGTAATACTGTTTAACTAACTATTTATGTTTGACAAAACTTATTATAAGTGATTATGAAACAGAATGTTTTACTTGCATTTTTCTTAGCAGTATCAGTTTATTGTTGTTCGCAGGATACCATAAATAAAAACGACTTGCAGTTTACAGCTTCAATTACAGTTGATAATGTTAGTAATATTAGTGGAGGTATAAAAGAGGGAAATAATACTCTCGCTCTACTTGATATGAATACTTGGTATTATATAAACAAGGGCTTTTTAAAAAATACCGGATTTAATGTTCATTTACTTAAAACAACTAATGCCAGGCCATCAGAGGATTTGGTAGGAGACATACAAACTGTGTCAAATATTGAAGGCAGGGCAAGCAGGTTTATTTATGAGTTGTTGGTGCAGTACAAAATTAAAAAACTCAGTTTTACAATTGGACTGCATGATATGAATTCGGAGTTTAATGTGAGTGAAACAGCCCTGAATTTTATAAATAGTTCTTTCGGAATATTTCCGGTTGTTAGCCTTAATATGCCAACTTCAATCTTTCCCATTACTACATTTGGCGGAGTTATTTCCTACAATAGGAAAAAATTCGATATAGCAGGTGGTGTGTATAACCTCAATTATGATTTCATTGAAAATGAAAATTTTATAGTTGATAATCATTTTTATCAAAAGGGATTTTTTGCAATAAGTGAACTTAGATATCGTTGGTTTAATGATTCCGGGAAAACTGCGGAAATTAAGGCAGGAGGATACTTTAAAAAAGGAAATCACGAAAAGGATCTTTCGTCTCCGGCTGAAAGTGTGAGTGAAATAAATTACGGTTTTTATTTTCTAGGTGATTTTAAGTTAAAACAACTCAATTCAAACAGAAGTTTGTTGAGTTTTGTACAAATTGGACACGCCCCCTCCAGAATAAATCTATCATCAGAATATTACGGATTAGGAATTTCACTACTAACTGAAGAAAAGAAATTCTTTCCACATCATATCGGTTTTGCACTTGCCTATGTAAAACTAAACGACCTGGAAGTTGATAAGTTTGTAAATTCAGGAAGATACGAGACAGCTTTGGAACTTACTTCTGATATAAATATTTTGAAATATTTTGTGTTACAGCCTGATATTCAATACATCATCTCTCCTTCGGGGGGATTATACGACAATTCGCTAGTAGCAATTTTACGCATAGTAATAAATGTTGCAAAGTAATACGAATATATATTCGTTACTATTAAATTTATAAATCATTGGCATAAGCCTAAATGAAATTAATATTTTCATACTTTTGTTTTACTTATAAGAGAAGTTTTTTTTTTAACTTGTGATTACTAATTTACAAAATATGAATCTGGACAACTTACTTGAATACAATCCTATACTTCTTGCCTTGTTTGCCACCTTATTCACATGGTTGTTAACGGCTTTAGGATCTTCCATGGTATTTTTCTTTAAAACCATCAATAAGAAAATTTTAAATTCCATGCTTGGTTTTGCTGCAGGTGTTATGATTGCGGCAAGTTTTTGGTCGCTTTTAAAGCCTGCAATTGAAATGGCAGAGGAAAGTGGAGTTACCTCATGGGTTCCTGCTGTGGTAGGTTTTTTGGCAGGCGGAGCCTTTCTATTAGTGGTAGATAAAATACTTCCTCACCTTCATCTTGGACTTTCCATCGATAAAGCCGAGGGAATAAAGACTTCTTGGCAGCGCAGTGTATTATTGGTTTTAGCAATTACATTACATAATATTCCCGAAGGACTTGCTGTAGGAGTTGCTTTTGGCGCTCTTGCTCAAAATCCCGATGCCGGAATGCTTGCAGGTGCAATTGCCCTTGCCCTGGGTATAGGGCTGCAGAACTTTCCGGAAGGTGCTGCTGTTTCTATTCCGCTCAGGCGGGAAGGCTTTTCGCGTTTAAAAGCATTTAATTACGGTCAACTCTCAGGAGTTGTAGAACCTATTGCCGGTGTTATAGGTGCATATTTGGTTTTAACTATTACCCCACTCCTGCCCTATGCTCTGTCGTTTGCAGCAGGGGCAATGATATTCGTAGTGGTTGAAGAACTTATCCCCGAATCTCAAACAGGTAACGAAACCGACCTGTCTACCATCGGTGCTATGCTGGGCTTTGCTACTATGATGGTGTTGGATGTGGCTTTGGGTTAATTTATTTTTGGGCGTTTTTATAAGAAGCCAAACGAAGTCGTAATAAAGCGGAGTGAAGCTTTTAACAATTACGATGTAGAAAAAATCACAGAGTTCTATTGTGAAGACACTGTTTAACACCAGATTCCCAATGATATCGCTAAAGGTAAAGTAGCCATTAAAAATATGTTCAGGAGGGAATTTGCAAGCGCACAAATGGTTTGTATTCCTGAAAACATTTTTGAAGATGGCGATTGGGCTATACTAGAATGGAAAGATCCCAACGGTTTAAGAGGATGTGGCTTTTTTCAAATAAAAAACGATAAAATAAAATTTCAGAGAGGATACCGGGATATTTATCCTTTTCGGAATTACAAAATAAACCTAAGTGAGCAGGTTTTCTACGATAAAATATTTTGAATAAGCACTTTGTAGTTTTAAGATAAATGTTATTATTTAGTTAAAAAATCATTATTAAAATTAATAATTTGACAAACGCCTCTAAATTTTACTAGCTTTGTGCTAATTATAAGGTTTTTATGCTTAATACAAGATTTAGAAATAGAGTAATGAATTTTTCCTTAAAAATGGAAAAGTTATTAGTTGCTTCCCTAAGAAGTTCTAGCCTTATGGTTATTGCCCTAATGATAATTATTTCCGGCTCTGGAATTAAATTAAGCATGCACTTCTGTCAACATCAACTATACGATATTGGAATACTGTCGCATGCTGAAAGTTGTATGCAGGACGCCACGCATCAGCATAATCACTGTTGTAAAGAAAAGGAAAAAAGTCATTCTTGTGAAAATGAGGATATAGTATTCAAAAAAGTAGATAATTACTTAATAAGTTCCATTAGTTTTGATTATCAAACCTATTTAAACACTGTTTTTACAGTTTTTGAAACTAATAATTTTGATGAATTAAACACAAGAAACTCAAGCATAAAAAGTTCATTTCTCGAAGACAGATCGCCACCGGATATGGCAACTATCCTGGCCCAATTACAAGTTTACCGCCTTTGATTTTTTAGTATAACTAATTTATTATTTATATTGTAATGCCTTTATAATAGGCTCCTTACATATAAGTAGTATTAATTATTTTGCCACTCTGGCAATATTTATGTTATATTAAAAAAAAAATAAAATGTTAAATAAGATTATTAAGTTTTTCCTTGAGAACAAGCTTGTAACAATAATATTACTATTTCTGTTTATAAGCTGGGGAATAATCAATTCACCTTTTAACTGGGAGTTGGGGATAATACCCAATAATCCGGTACCTGTGGATGCTATTCCTGACATTGGAGAGAATCAGCAAATAGTTTATACTGAATGGTCGGGAAGATCGCCTCAGGATATAGAGGATCAAATTTCTTATCCTTTAACAACTGCGCTTTTGGGAATTCCTGGTGTAAAATCCATCAGAAGTAATTCAATTTTTGGATTATCGAGTATTTATATAATATTTGATGAGGATATTGAATTTTACTGGAGCAGGACAAGAATACTTGAAAAACTTAACTCCCTGCCACAGGGCACACTTCCAAATGATGTCTCCCCTGCCCTCGGCCCCGATGCTACTGCCTTGGGACAGGTTTTTTGGTATACCATTGAAGGAAGAGACAAAAATGGAAATCCTGCCGGAGGATGGGATCCTCAGGAGTTAAGATCGATACAGGATTTCTATGTGAAATACGCTCTTACATCAGCAAAAGGTATTTCTGAAGTTGCATCAATTGGTGGTTTTGTTAAAGAATATCAGATAGATATAAACCCAACTGCAATGAAAGCCCATAATGTGAATATTGCACAAATTATGGATGCAGTTAAAAATAGCAACCTGGATAATGGTGCCAGAACTTTAGAATACAACAAAGTAGAATATTTAATCCGTGTTCTTGGATATATTAAGAGTATTGAAGATCTGGAGGAGAGCGTTGTGGCTGTTAACAATAATGTTCCTATAAGATTAAGGGATGTAGCAAAAATACATTTTGGACCAGCAACTCGCAGAGGAGGCCTCGATAAAGGTGGCTCAGAAGCAGTGGGTGGTGTTGTTGTGGCCCGATACGGAGCAAACCCTCTGGAGGCCATTAATAATGTAAAGGCTAAAATTGCTGAAATTTCACCCGGACTGCCATCAAAAACTCTTGATGATGGAAGCATTTCGAAACTTACAATAGTTCCGTTCTACGACCGAACCGGTTTGATAAAAGAAACCCTGGGAACTCTGGAAGAAGCATTATCACTCGAAGTGCTCATAAGTATTATTGTTGTTATGGTGCTGGTTATGAACCTGAGAGCTTCATTTTTAATATCAAGTCTTCTGCCAATAGGCGTGCTCATGACATTTATAATAATGAAACGCTTTGGGGTTGACGCAAATATTGTTGCCCTTTCAGGAATTGCCATTGCCATAGGTGTAATGGTTGATGTGGGTGTGGTTTTCACCGAAAATGTTATCCGGCATCTGGAAATGAAGGAGAATATTGGTGTAAAAGGCAAACAACTACTAACGGTTATTTACAATGCTACTGTTGAAGTAGCAGGCGCTGTTATTACGGCATTAACAACTACAGTTGTAAGTTTTCTACCCGTTTTTGCCATGGAAGCAGCAGAAGGTAAACTGTTTCATCCTCTGGCTTTTACAAAAACATTTGCCATGCTCTCGGCCTTGTTTATAGGTATAATAATAATTCCAACTCTGGCAAATATCATCTTTTCCATTAGATTTGATAAAAGAAAAGTCAGATGGATTTTCAACGTTTTGCTTGCTGCAATTGGAGTTGTATTAATATTTATAAGCGGAAATTATTTGGCCTTGATTTTAATTGTAATCGGTATTAATAATTTGCTGGAAAGCAGATGGCCGCAAAAAAATAAAAAGTATGTAAACATTATAAATATTGTTCTTACACTTTCAGTTGTAATCTACTATCTGGCAAAAATATGGATGCCTCTGGGTGCTCAAAACAGTTTGTTTACAAATTTCATATTTGTAATAACAATAATAGGAAGCATACTTGGTGTTTTAATGACAATTGTACACTTCTATCCTCAGATATTGAAATGGTGCTTAAGTCATAAATGGCAGTTTTTAACTATTCCTATAATAGTTATATTACTGGGAATCACTATTTGGCAGGGATTTAATAATGTATTTTCATTCATGCCTCAGGCTGTTAAAAATACCTCTTTCTTCATAACGCTTGAGGAAGAGTTTCCCGGTATTGGAAAAGAGTTTATGCCTTCTCTCGATGAAGGATCTTTTCTTTTAATGCCAACAACTATGCCTCATTCGGGAGTTGAAGAAAACACTGAAGTTATTGCTTTACTCGATAAAAAACTGAATTCCATACCTGAAGTAGAAAATGTTGTGGGCAAATGGGGAAGAGTTAATTCGGCCCTCGACCCTGCTCCTACTTCCATGTTTGAAAATATTATTAACTATAAATCTGAATACATGCTCGATGAAGACGGACATAGGCAAAGGTTTAAAGTTGATGATAATAATGCTTATGTTCTAAAAGATGGCAGTACTTATAATCCACGGGAAGATGATTTCAGGCTTATTCACAAGGAAGACCTGACTTTTGATGATAAGGGAGAGTATTTCCGCCAATGGCGGGATAAGATAAAATCTCCTGATGATATTTGGAGTGAAATTATCAGTGCTGCTCAAATACCGGGACTTACATCGGCACCTAAACTCCAGCCTATTCAAACTCGTTTGGTTATGCTTCAAACAGGGATGAGAGCACCAATGGGCATAAAAGTTTTTGGACCCGATTTGGAAACCATTGAAGAGGTTGGTTTTGAACTAGAGGATTATTTAAAACAAGTTGAAGGCGTACAACCATCATCAGTTTTTGCCGACAGAGTTGTAGGAAAGCCATATCTCGAAATTGAAATCGATCGTAAGGCAATTGCCCGATACGGAATTTCCATAAAATCATTACAAACTGTATTAAGTGGTGCCATTGGCGGAATGAAACTTACTAAAACAGTAGAAGGACGAGAGAGTTATCCGGTTAGAGTTAGATATGCCAGGGAGTTTCGTGACGATCCGGAGCAACTAAAAAGCATATTGGTACCCTCACCCACCGGAACACAAATTCCTCTTGGTGAACTCGCTAAGTTTAATTATGTAAGAGGTCCACAACTTATAAAAAGTGAAAATACCTTTTTGGTTGCTTATGTTATTTTTGATAAAAAACCTTCGTATGCAGAAGTTGATGTGGTGGAAAATGCACAAAAATTTCTAAATAAAAAAATTGAAGAAGGAGAATTTCAACTTCCTGGTGGCGCTAGTTATGTGTTTACAGGAAATTATGAAAACCAAATAAGAGCCACTAATCGCCTTATGATAGTGGTTCCAATTTCACTATTATTAATATTCCTCATTTTGTATTTCCAATTCAGGTCAGTTACAGTCTCAATGATGTCGTTCTCCGGAATATTAGTAGCCTTTTCAGGTGGCTTTATAATGATATGGCTTTATGGTCAGCCATGGTTTATGGATTTCTCTGTGGCTGGAATAAATATGCAAAACCTGTTTCAAATGGGAACTATAAATTTGAGTGTTGCCGTTTGGGTTGGATTTATTGCACTCTTTGGAATAGCAACCGATGATGGCGTGATTATAGGAACTTATCTAAAGCAGGTTTTCGATAAAAATCAACCTGAAACCATTGAAGGTGTGAGAAAATCGGTACTTGAGGCAGGATCGAAAAGAGTAAGACCGGCAATGATGACTGCAGCCACAACAATAATTGCTCTTATTCCGGTATTGAGTTCAAGTGGAAAAGGATCGGATATAATGGTTCCCATGGCAATTCCCTCCTTTGGAGGTATGATAATACAGGTTATGACAATGTTTGTGGTACCTGTGCTCTATTCCATGTGGCAAGAGGGAAAAGTAAAGAGATTAATTAAGAAAAAGCAGAAATCATGAAGAAGATGAAATATATATTATTTAGTATGATGTTGCTAATATCTTCTTTAGCAACAGCACAAAAAGAGCTGGATTTATATCTGCAAACAGCAGCAAATAATAATCATGAGTTGAAAGCTAAATTCAATGCATATCTGGCTGAACTTGAAAAAGGTCCGCAGGCAAAATCTCTTCCCGATCCTCAAATTGCCTTTGCATATTTTATTAGTCCTGTTGAAACAAGAGTCGGGCCGCAGCAATTTAAAATTTCTGCTTCCCAGATGTTTCCATGGTTTGGAACTCTAAAAAGTTCTGAAAATATTTATATAGAATCTGCAAAAGCAAAATATCAGGCTTTTGAAGAAGCCAAATCTAAATTATTCCATGAGGTAAAAGTTTATTATTTCGATATCTATTTCAATAAGAAAGCCATCGATAAGAAAAAGGAAAACCTGGATATTTTGAAATCATTCAGAAAACTATCTAATATTAAAATTGAATCGGGTTTAACTTCGTCTGTTGATGCCTATAGAATAGAAATGGAAATTAATGAACTCGAAAACTCCATAGCTCTTTTGGAAGATCAAAGCATGGTTCTAGTTAGTTCTTTTAATAATTTAATAAGTGTTGCTGGTGATTCTGAAGTTATTCTTCCGGAAGATTTGTGGGATGAGGATATTCTTCTCAGTAAAACTGAAATTTTAGACTCAATACTCATTCATAATCATCAACTTATGAATATTGAGTTTCAGCAAAAATCTCTCGCTTTTAAAAAGGAGTTTGCCACTAAACAAGGAAATCCATCAATAAAAGTAGGGTTAGACTATACTTTTATCGGTAAGGGTAATAATAACTTATCGGGTAAAGATGCATTTGTTTTTCCTTCCATAGGATTAACTCTTCCTCTGTACCGTAAAAAGTATAATGCAATGATTAATGAAGCGGTGCTGATGGAAACGGCAAAAAATGAAGAGAGACTTAATAAGGAAAATATTCTTGAATCTGTTTTTGAAAACGCATGGAAGGATTATAATGATGCTAAACGCAGAATTTCGCTTTATGCTGAGCAATGGGAATTGGCAAACGCATCTATGAATATTCTGGAAACAGAGTATGCTACCGCTAACACTAACTTTGAAGAAGTGTTGCGTATGGATCGTAAGTTATTAAAATATCAACTTGAATTAGAGAAGGCTAAAGTCGACAAACAGGCGGCTATTTCGCTGGTAACTTATTTAATGGGTAAATAAATTAAGAAAATAAAAAGATGAAAAATCTAATAAATAACATAAAGAATAATTATAAATCCTTGATAATTGTATTGTTGATAGGTCTGTCATTGGGATGGTTATTCTTTCATAATTCGGGAAGTGAAAGTAATGTAAATTCACAAACAGAAGAAGAAGTTCACAAGCATTCTGCTGAAGAAGCAGAAGTATGGACATGTTCTATGCACCCTCAAATTAGAAATGACAAAGCGGGACAATGTCCCATTTGTTCAATGGACCTGATACCACTTCAGAAAACGTCAAACAATGATGATGGTGTTACCGATCCTGAAGCTCTTGTTCTATCAGAATCGGCTGCAAAACTTGCTCAGGTTGAAACAATAATAGTAAAAAAGGGACAGCCTACTAAAGAAATTTACTTGCAGGGAAAGGTATTTGCCGATGAAAGAAATATAGCTGAGTTAACGGCTCGCTACGGTGGCAGGATAGAAAAACTGTTCGTGAATTTTACAGGACAAAATGTTAAAAAAGGACAGCGCCTTGCCAGCATCTATTCACCTGGTTTGATTTCAGCACAAAAAGAACTACTGGAAGCAATCTCGTTTAAAGATAGCAGACCTAATCTTTATAAAGCCTCAAGGGCGAAGTTAAAACTCTGGAATCTTTCTGATAGTCAAATTGAGGAAATAGAAGTAACAGGAGAGCCTATACTGTATTTCGATGTACTCTCCCCTATTAGCGGAACTGTAATGGATCGCCATGTTGCCAAGGGAGATTATGTTAAAGAGGGAACACCTCTTTTTAAACTTATCGATCTATCAAAAGTTTGGGTAATGTTCGATGCCTATGAATCGGATTTACCATGGATTAAACTGAATGATAAAGTAAGTTTCAGATTACAAGCTGTACCTGATAAAAAATATGAAGCCAAAGTAACCTACGTAGATCCGTTTCTTGACCCAAAAATGAGAGTTGCAAAAATAAGGGTTGAGGTAAATAACAATGATAAATTGCTTAAACCGGAGATGTTTGTAAATGGATATCTCGAGTCTGAAATTGCTAATAATACGGATGAAATATTAATCCCAAAAACTGCTGTTTTATGGACCGGCAAGCGTGCAATAGTGTATGTAAAATTAGCAGAATCTGAAAATTCTTTCAAATACCGCGAACTTACTTTAGGACCTGAGGCAGGTAATTTTTATGTTATTTCTGATGGACTGAAAGAAGGTGAAGAAATAGTAGTTAACGGAGTATTTAAGGTTGATGCTGCTTCTCAGTTGCAAGGACTTAAAAGTATGATGAACCCTGATGGAGGTACAGGATCCACATCTCACGATATGTCGAAAATGGATATGGATAATACTGAAAACTCCAGGACAGAGGCAAGTAAAACTAATAATTATCAGGTAAATCCGGATAAAATAAGCGAAGAATTTAAGTCGCAACTCACCGAAGTTTACAATGCTTATATTGTTATGAAAGATGCTTTTATAAAAACGGATGTTAAACTAAGTACTGAAAAGGCACAAAGTTTAAAACAAGCCATAAATATTCCTGATATGAGTTTACTTAAAGGAGATGCTCATTTACTTTGGATGGAAAAAATTAACGAAATGAAAAGCCTGATAAACAATATATTATCACAAAAGGATATTGAGAAACAAAGATTCGAATTTTCGAAATTAAGTCTGGTTTTTTATGAAACTGTAAAGAAGTTTGGCTTGGTAAACAAAACAGTTTATTATCAATTCTGCCCCATGGCAAATGAGAACGGAGGCGCCTATTGGCTTAGTGATGATAAGGAAGTATTAAATCCCTATTTTGGAGATATGATGCTCAATTGCGGAGAAGTAAGAGAAACTATCAAATAAGAAATAATTATAAACAAAATAAATAAAATGAAAAGAATGAAGTATTTATTAATTTTTAGCATTACAGTACTTATGTTAATGAGCAGTGCTTGTAAGAAGGATAAAAATCCTTCTGCTGCCGATTTTATTAACGATATCACTGGCACCTACGAAGGAAATTTTGTTAAAAACGGAATTATTGATCAGGATTCTGCTTTTGCAGAAGTAATTCAGTATGCTGGAAGTCAAGTGCAAATCCACTGTTTCAACGGAAGTTACGACACAACTTTTATAATGGATATTTACTACAACCACGATAGTATTATGCTTTGCTCAACAGGAACGACCTTTGAAGGAATGTACGGACACATGAAAGATAATAATCACATGGGCGACATGATGGGTGGACAAAACGAATGGAACCATCATATGTCGGACAATCACGTAAGTAGTGATAGACATTATGGAGGTTTTAATATGAGCTTACATAGCTTTGGATACACTTTCCAAACAGGTATAGGAAGTGTAAACGATATAGTTATTTATAATGGATTAAGAAAAAATTAATTTAAACATTAAAATTTTAAAAATGAAAAAAACATCAATTATTTTATCAATGCTAATGTTTATGGCATTTGCCACTTTAGCAATGGGATCAAATCCCGGAAACAAAACAGAAAAAACCAAAGTTTATGGTAATTGTGGGATGTGTAAAAACAGAATAGAAAAGGCCGTAAATGATTTATCAGGAGTTGAAAAGTCAGTTTGGGATAAGGAAACTAAAATGCTTGAAGTAACTTATGATACTGAAAAAACAGATATTAAGAAGATACAAGCGGCAATATCTGCAGTTGGTCACGATACTGAACTTTATAGTGCAAAAGATGAGGTTTATAATCAACTACATGGATGTTGCAAATACGAACGCAAACCTACTGATAAATAAATTATTTCTAATATGCATGATTATTTAAGGGTATAATTAAATAATCATGCATATTGGAATTTTCATAATTTTACAAATGTATTCACTGAATATCTTAAATCTGTAAAATATTATTCTTTAAAAATTTATCAGTTTATTAATATTTAAAAAATCTTTACTATGAAAACTTTATTTTATACTTCAGTAACGGCAATTTTCCTAATCTTATTAATGGCTTTTTCCTCAACTAGTCAAATCAGCAGTAAACCGGAAGGCAGAAATGCGAATTTTAATGTCCCAAATGATGTTATGACTATACTTGATAATTCTTGTTTGCAATGTCACGGAGATAATGGAAAATTCAGACCTAAATTGAAATGGAATTTTGAAAAAATGGCTGATTTGGATAATGCTAAACTTATCTCAAAATTATCTAAAATTGAAGATGTAGTAAGTAATAATGAAATGCCTCCAAGAAAATACATCAAAAAAAATCCTTCTCATAAACTTACAAAGGAACATAAGAAAACATTAACAAACTGGGCTTCTTCTCTGGCGGAAGAAATCACAAAAAAATAAAAATAAGTGAGCAAAAAGTTTCTAATTAAACACATTTACCGATTACTGTTTGTATTATTTATAGTTATCGGCAACGATTTTCATGTAATGGCCCAACAAAGTTTATTGGAAACTACCATTGAAAATGCAAAACAGTATAGAGATAATGGAGATTTTGGATCGGCAGCCAGATTATTAAAAGACTTCGATGAAAAATATCCTGATAATATATGGGTTTTGAGGCTCTATGCCGAAACATTGTTTTGGATGAAAGAATATGAAATGTCAAACGAAGTATATATAAGAGCATATCAATTATATCCTCAAGATTATGATGTAATTTATGAATATGCAGTAATGCTTTTCGATTGGGGAAGGTATCAGGGCAGTATAAATATGTTGCAGGAATATGTTAAGAAATATGACAATGTAAGCGGAGTTTATTCTCTTATGGGAATCAGCAATTATTATCTTGGCAATTTCAAAGTATCGGAGAGACAATTGGAGAAATCAATAAAATTGAATCCAAATGATAAAAAAACTAATGCAATATATTCTGAGGTTAGTAAAATAGTAAGCCCCTTTATAAATATTGCTGCTGATTATAATAATGATAATCAGCCTCTTACCATGTTGGCACCTAAACTTCAGTTTGGGTGGTATTTCTCAAAATTGTTTAATTTAAGTTTAAACACTAATTATCAAATGTTTTCATCCGACTCAATTAACAGAAATTTCACGAATGTACAATTGGCAAACGAATTTTTATTTCCAAGAAGTGGATTTAGTGGAAGAGTTTCGGTTGGATACTATAATACTTCAACAAATAGCGAAAGTGATTTTACATGGAGTATTAAAGCAAAGCAAAGGTTTGGGAAAAATCTGTTTATCGAAGCATCCGGCGAAAAATCTCAATATATCTATACTCCATATAGCATTGATTCCTCATTTGGTACCAATAAAATAAATGCCTCACTTCAATGGACTAAAAATAACAGTTGGAATATAAAAGCAGGATATATTAATGAAATATTTCCGGATAATAACTATATACAAACAAGCTATGCTTGGGTATTAAGTCCGCCTGTAAAAGTTTCTGTTTTAGAGTTTTACTTTGGCTATGCTTTTAACTATTCTAATGCCAAAGAAACCAGGTATAAATCTATAAACAGCCTCAGTGAAGTACTACAAAATTACACTGATACAACTTCCATAAAAGGCAGTTACAATCCATACTTCACACCACATAATCAGTTTTCCAATTCCATATTATTTAATACAATTGTAAAACCCTCTGATAAATTTAATATTAAAATGCATTCTGCAATTGGTGTATTTTCCAAAACGATGAATCCTTACCTATTTCTGGATGAGAAAAACAGTGGTAAACTATTTTTTAATATGGATTATTATCAAGTATCCTATACTCCTATGGATATCGGTATTGATATTGAAACTAACATAAGTAATAAGCTGAATTTAAGAGTCTCTTATTCCTATATACAAACATTCTATTTCCATACAAATAACTTTAATATTAATCTGACAATCCATTTGTAAAATGTCAAAATCAAAAAAGAAAGACATATGGAGTTATAGGGAAGCCGGGGCTGTAAAAGGAATTGACAGATTTATATACTACACTCTTTTTACTGTAGGAATTATAAGTATAGTGCGCTTTGCCGACTGGTGGTTTCGTCCCGAACATATCGAATCCCTGCCTCTTTACATTATTCTTTCTTTAATTATGTGGTATGGTATTCTAAGAATTTTCCTCATCTGGTTGAATTATTCCAGAATAAGTAAACCACAACAACTGAAAGCAGAGGAAGGGCTTAAAGTTGCAATTTTCACCACCAGTTCACCCGGTGAGCCCCTTAGTATGTTTGACAAAACTCTGGAGGCATGTTCAAATATTACTTATCCGCACACTACTTACCTTCTCGATGACACTCAGGATCCGGCATTTAAGGAAGTGGCTGAAAAACACGGCGCAGTATGGCTCGAATTAGTAGGACTTCCAGGTGCAAAAGCAGGAAAAGTTAATGCTGCTCTTAAAATGATTAAGGAGGATTATATTTTAATTATGGATCCTGACCATATTCCTTTTCCTAATTTTTTAGATAAAGTATTAGGATATTTCAAGGACGAAAAAGTTGGTTTTGTTCAAGTTGCTCAGGCTTACTATAATCAATACAGATCATTTACCGCCAAAGGTGCTGCTGAACAAACCTACGCTTTTTACGGGCCAACCTTAATGGGATTATTTGGTTTCGGCTCTGCCGTTGCCATAGGTGCCAATTGCACATTTAGAAAAAAAGCACTTGAATCCATAGGAGGCCATGGAATAGGCCTTGCTGAAGATTTGATAACATCCATCCGACTGCATGCAAAAGGATGGAAATCGGTATTTAATCCGGTTGTTGTAAGTCGTGGACTTGTACCGGAGGACTTTGGTTCGTTTTGTAAACAACAATTAAAATGGTCGCGTGGCGTATTTGAGGTGCTGTTTTCTGAAATGCCACGGCTTTTTAAAGACCTTAGTCTCTGGCAAAAAATATCTTATTTAGGAATTAGCACTTATTATATGGTTGGTGTAACAACCTTCTTATACATTATTATCCCTTTTTTATATTTCTGGACTGGCATACTCCCCGCAAATATGAATTTTACTGAATTTATTATTAATGGAGCACCTATCATTATTATTGCGGCAGCAATTTATCTGTTTGTTCAAAAATGGCTTTCTCATCCAGCAATGGAAAGGGGTTTTCACTGGAGGGGTATGATATTAAAAACTGCAACCTGGCCGGTTTTCTTACTGGGAAGTTTGCTGTCGGTGGTAAATGCTGATATACCCTACATCCCTACTGCCAAACAATCTGTAAAAGGGTTAAGCCCTTATACGAGACCCTTGATCGCTCATCTGGTGGTTTTTGTACTTACTTTTTTTTATATAATTTACTCCCGACTTACAACTGTATCTGAAGGATTACTGATATTGACAACAGATAAAGTTTGGGGAATGTTCTCATTTGCCTTACTCACAATAATTCTTGTAATTGGTGGAATTTATGCTGCTTACGAATCCAGGAATCTTACCATAGAAGAACCCTGGGCTAAAATCAACCTTAAGAATATAAAAACAAAAGAAATATGAAAAAGACTGTGTATAGATTTGGGTTCGCAATTGGAGTGCTAATTGTAGGAATCCTAATTGTTGTAGTTTTTACGCTGATAGGCGACAAATCTAAGGGTCCCTTAAGTGAATTATTCAGTAAACTCGAGTCCAAGGTAATCGACATAGAAAGTAGTTATTTGCTTAGCCAAAGAGAACCCATCAGATCGAATGAACTAAAATGGTTTGATAAATACCGTCATAATAAGGAATTATTAGGATCTATAGATACTATAATTATGGGTGTTTACGATAATCATTATCAAAACTCATTTGAAAATATTATTAAACTGGAAGACAAACTTTCCTTTAATAATCCATTAATTCAATTATATGTTGCATGGGGTGATAAACCAGATCAAGAATTTCCTGCTAAATATGCTAAAGCCATCAGCAGTTTGGGCTCAATACCTTTTATTACATGGGAGCCCTGGCTAAATGACTTTGACAGAAAAATGCATGAACTGCCTCCTAAGGAAGAACCCAATAAGCAAGGTTTAAAAGATATTGTTAATGGTGATTATGATTTTTATATTGACAAATGGGCAAAAGAATTAATAGATTATGAGAGTATAGTTTTTTTAAGGCTTGGTCATGAAATGAACGACCCTTATCGTTACCCCTGGGGACCACAAAACAATGAAGCAGAGGATTTTATTGCCGCATGGAAACATGTTGTTGACAGGTTTCGGGAACTAAAGGCCGATAATGTAGTATGGGTATGGTCGCCTCATGCTGCCTATAAAATGTATGAATACTATTATCCGGGCGATGATTATGTGGATTGGGTCGGCGTAGGAGCCCTGAACTATGGAACAGTTGCATTGTGGTCGAAATGGTGGAAATTTAGTGAAATATTCGGTGATTATTATGAAGAACTAAGCTCTTTCAATAAACCTATCGTAATAACAGAATTTGGTAGTCTTGCCGTTGGAGGCAGTAGAGATCAGTGGTATTTTGATGCTTTGAATAATTTACCACAAAATTATCCCATGCTAAAATCAGTTATTTTCTATAATAATGATAATGACAATACTACTTTAAACAAAACCCTCGACTGGAGTTTGAATGATGATAGTTTAAGTCGCACGGCTGTTATGAAAGCCGTAAATAACTGGCAATAATTTATTTTCTTTCTATTTGCATTTGTTAATATTTTATTAACGGAATATAATGGTTTAACTTTTTCAGGAGATATAATCCTTCGTTTCTTCGAAAAATTAACCAATAATTTACCTGTTTTTTTTAAATCATTGTTATATTTTATTAACAAAAAATGAAACTCTAACAAACAATAATAAAACTACATCTTGCTTATTATGTGTATTTTATAGATTATTTGTTCAATTTATTAACCATACTTTATTACTTATCAAATTTTATTTAGGTACTTCTTTACTTAAATATACATAACAAAGTTTTTTTTGTTAATTTTGGTTTAACAATTAAACCAATAACTTGAGAATGTCGAAATTAACACACTACTTCTATTTGGGATTGATGACATCTATTGTATTTATAGTAACTATTTATATTATTTATTTAGGTTACGATTATTATAATACAGGAATAGAAGATCGCTTTTATACTGATGGTCATGACGCTTTAAAACCCAGCGGTTCATACGGCCATGGTTATGGAATTATAGGAAGCCTGTTTATGATTATTGGTGTTGGATCTTATATGATGCGTAAAAGAGTACGTGCCATGCAAAAATGGGGTCTGGTAAAACACTGGCTGGAATTCCACATTTTTTTATGTACTTTAGGACCTATATTAGTTCTCTTCCATACTGCTTTTAAATTTGGCGGGATAGTATCCATAAGTTTTTGGAGTATGGTAGCAGTATTTGCCAGTGGTGTTATTGGTAGATTTATTTATATTCAAATACCCAGATCCATTGAAGGAAGAGAATTAAGTTTAAATGAAGTAAAAGGCATGAAAACTGATATCAACAGCCTTCTTAAAAATAATTACAATATTGATGATGAGAAACTTAGCATCATAGTTGACACTGTTGAATCGCGTTCAAATATCAAGGCAAATAATGTATTTTCTCTTTATTTAAAAAAATATTTCAACGACTTAGGCAATATTCGCAAACTTAAAGAAGTTATTAAAGAGAGTAAAATTAGCCAGGCTGAGAGTAAAAACATTTTACAATTAGTAAAGAACGAGATATCTTTAAACAGAAGAATCGACCGACTGAATACAATGCAGAACCTGTTTAAGTACTGGCATGTAGCTCACTTACCATTCGCAATAATAATGTTAGTTATAATGATAATTCATGTTGGGGTTACCCTGACATTCGGATATAGATGGATATTTTAATATGGAGTTACTTATCGAGCAAATACTAACTTACGGAATTGTTTTTATCCTTGTGTTAATTACAATTATCATCTATCTGCGTAAGCAGAAGAAAGCCTCAAATTTAGTTGAGCAAAAAATTGCTCAGGCAAAAATAGATGGTTTGCACGAACCAATTTCATTACACCCTGTGGTCGACGTGAATGGATGTATACAAACCGGAGCATGTATTATGGCTTGTCCTGAAAAAGATATACTTGGAATAGTAAACGGTAAAGCCACCACAATTAATGCCTCACAATGTATTGGTCATGGTGCTTGCTTTCACGCCTGCCCTACCGAAGCAATATCACTATGTATTGGAACAGAAAAGCGTGGCATTGAACTTCCTCATGTAAATGAGAATTTCGAATCGAATATTCATGGTATTTCCATAGCAGGAGAACTTGGAGGCATGGGGCTTATCAGAAATGCAGTAGAACAAGGTAAGCAGGCTATAGAGCATGTGGCAAAGCAGATTCCCAAAAATCATAATGCCGATTACGATTTAGTAGTAATTGGTGCAGGTCCTGCAGGTATTTCAGCCACACTGACGGCAAAAAAACATAAGTTAAAAGCCATCTGTCTCGAGCAGGATTCTTTGGGAGGTACAGTATTTACTTTCCCCAGATCAAAAATTGTTATGACCTCTCCAATGGATTTACCACTTTACGGAAAGGTCAGGCTAAATGAAACCAGTAAAGGTGAGTTGTTGAAAATTTGGAAAGAAGCAATACAAAAAAATGATATTGAAGTAGTTGAAAAAACAAAAGTAGAAAGCATTAGGCCTGAAAATAATCACTTTATCATAGGTACTAAAACTGGAAAACAATATAGTACCAAACATGTTTTACTTGCCATTGGCAGAAGAGGTACTCCTCGCAAATTAAATGTAAAAGGAGAAGAGTCAGAAAAAGTAGCCTATAAACTTTTGGAACCGGAGGATATTAATAGCAAAAAAATAATGGTTGTTGGTGGCGGCGATTCTGCCATAGAATCAGCAATGTTATTAATGGATAATAATGAAGTTAGCCTTTCATATCGCAAGGATAGTTTTCAAAGACTGAAACCAAAAAATCGTGAAAAAATATTAAAGGCCATTGAGGACCAAAAGATTAAAGTTTTTTATAATAGCAATCCGATTGAGATAAATGATGGAAATATAATTCTAAAATCTACGGTTGATGAAAGCACACAGAGCGTCGAAAACGATATGGTATACATATTTGCAGGTGGAGAATTACCTTCTGAATTTTTGAAAAAAATAGGATTAAAAATTACTAAAAAATACGGAGAAGCAGTTTTAAAACACTAAGAATGAGTAAGAAGTCATTAATTTATGTGGTAAAAGTAAATGCACAAAAAACATTGGGGCTGGCTTTAATGTTATTATTCCCCTTATTGTCGTTGGCACAACTTTCTCCGGGAGACTTGTCAGAACCTCACTCCCATCTCGAGGGTTTGTCGAACTGTACCGAATGTCATGATTTGGGGAAAAAAGTATCCAGTGAGAAATGTTTAAAATGCCATACTTCTCTGAATAATAGAATTAAAGCAAATAAGGGCTTTCATGTTTCTTCAGAAGTTAAGGGGAAAGAATGCATAAAATGCCATAGCGATCACCATGGTAAGAAATTTGAAATTATTCGCTTCGATAAGGAAAATTTCGATCATAATCTAACTGGTTATACTCTGGAAGGTGCACATAAAAATAAAAAGTGTGTCGACTGCCATAAAAAAGATTTTATTTCAGATTCAGAAATAAAAAAGAAAGAATATACTTTTCTTGGCCTCAACGACAAATGCCTGACCTGTCATGAAGATGAGCATCAGAATACGCTTTCTTCTGATTGCATAAGTTGTCATACATTCGAGAAATTTAAACCTGCCAGTAAATTCGATCATAATAAATCCAGGTTTATTTTAAAGGGAAAGCATCAGGAGGTGGATTGCTCCAAATGTCATACTAAGGTTCAAAAGGCAGGAAAAGAATTCACTCAGTTTAAAGGAATCAAGTTTCAAAATTGCACTTCCTGTCATAAAGATGTTCATAATAACAAATTCGGTAATGATTGTGCAAAATGCCATAATGAGAATTCATTCCATCAAATAGCAGGCTTAAGCGGATTTAATCATTCCAAAACAAACTTCCCCTTAACAGGGAAACATATTAATCTTGATTGTAAGAAATGCCATACAGATAAACTTACCGACCCCATAAAACACAATCTGTGTCTTGATTGCCATAAAGATTATCACGAAGGTCAATTCGTAAATAATAAGCTTCGCAGAGATTGTAAAGAGTGTCATACAACTAATACTTTTGTGGGTTCAACTTATACTATTGAACTTCATAACCAAACAAAATTTAAATTGGAAGGTGCACATATGGCAACTCCCTGTTTTGTTTGTCATAAGAAAACCGACAAATGGGATTTTCGCATAAAAGGCGATAAATGTACTGATTGTCACGACAATACTCATAAGAATCACATAAGTGAAAAATATTATCCTGAGGAGAATTGTACTGCCTGCCATACCAACACGCATTGGTCGAAGGTTAATTTCGATCATAATACAACTAAATTTAAACTTTTAGGTGCTCACAAAAAAACTTCATGCACCGACTGTCATTTCAGAAAAGATGAAAGTGGAACAAAAATTCAAAAATTTAAAACTTTAAAAACAACTTGTGTTGAGTGTCATACCGATATGCATGCAGGTCAATTTAATGAAAAAGGTAATACCGATTGCCTGCGTTGTCATAATAATAACGACTGGAAAATTGATAATTTCGATCATAATAAAACTAAGTTTCCTCTGGATGGAAAACATAAAAATGTTGCTTGTGCAAAATGCCATAAGCCTAAAACCATCGGGCAAACCAGAGTTATAGAATATAAACTAAAATCATACAAATGCGAGAGTTGTCATTAATATTGGTATTCGTGGCCAGTTTATTTTATCAGGGTACCGATTCACCTCATGGCGATCAACTTGATATAAGTTGTAGCGATTGTCATACTTCAGAAGGCTGGACTGTTGACAGAAATAATATAACTTTCCGGCACGAGCAAACAGGATTTGTACTGGAAGGAACGCATAATCAACTGGATTGTAAGCAATGTCATTCAACTTTAGTTTTTTCTGATGCACAGCCAGGTTGTATATCATGCCATGATGATATGCATGAACAAACAGTTGGTTTCGACTGTAAACGTTGTCATAATTCAGTCGACTGGATAGTTACAAATATTACAGAAATACATAATCAGGGGCGTTTTCCACTTCTGGGAGCACACTTAACTGCCGACTGCTATTCGTGCCATGAATCGGCCTCCGACTTACGCTTCGATCCATTGGGGATAGAATGTATGGATTGCCATATGCCCGACTATCAGGCAACTACAAATCCAAATCATGTAGAATCAAATTATTCAACCAATTGTACCGAATGCCACCAGATGAATGCCTTTTCCTGGACAGGAGCAAATTTCACTCATGCATTATTTCCTCTAACAGAAGGCCATGCTAATATCGATTGTAACCAATGTCATAAAGATCCTAACGATAATTCAAATATTTCACCTGAATGTATTTCCTGCCATCAGGATGACTATAATAATGCACAAATAATAAATCATGTTGAATTAGATTTCTCGACGGTATGTACTGATTGCCACTCTACTGCTCCGGGATGGAGTCCGGCCGAATTTAAAATTCATGATTCTCAGTATTTTCCAATTTATTCAGGAGAACACGCAGGCGAATGGAATTCCTGTACCGACTGCCATGAAACACCCGGAAATTATGCTCAGTTTACTTGTATTAGTTGCCATGAACATAATAAAGGAGAAATGGATGGCGAACATGATGAAGTAAGCGGTTATATTTATGAAAGTACAGCATGTCTTGAATGTCATCCTGTAGGCTCTGAAGAAGGTAGTTTTAATCATGCTACATCTAACTTCCCCCTAACGGGAGCCCATGTGGAAACTGAGTGTGCCGATTGCCACACTACCGGTTATGCAAATACACCAAATTTATGCTCCGATTGTCATATGACTGCCTTTAATGAAAGTACTAATCCTAATCATGTGGAGATAGGTTTGGAAAATACCTGCGATGACTGCCATACTACGGAGCCTGGCTGGATACCTGCTGAGTTTCAGGTACATGATCAGTATTACCCACTCACAGGGGCACATACAGATAATTCAGTTGATTGTGCTTCTTGCCACAATAATGACTATGTAAACACACCCAACGAATGTGTTGGATGTCATCTGGAAAATTATACCGAAGCAACAAACCCTAACCATTTAGACTTAAATTTCGCACAAAGCTGCGAAGATTGTCATACAACAAATCCGGGATGGACACCTTCCACATTTGATCATATTGAATATCAGCTAACAGGAGCACATAATGATATTTCCAACGATTGTAATGCTTGCCATAATGGTGATTATCAAAATACCCCTGACCAATGCGTTGGATGCCATCTTGATGATTATAATACTAGTACAAATCCTAATCACGTAAATGCCGGATTCTCTCAAACATGCGATGAATGTCATACCACAAATCCGGGATGGAGTCCGGCAACTTTCGTAAATCACAATGATTATTGGGTTATCACAGGAGCACATGTTAATATAGCAAGTGATTGTAATGCTTGCCATAATGGTAATTATGAAAATACACCAAATGAATGTGTAGGTTGTCATTTGGATGATTATAATGCTACCACCGATCCCCCTCATGCCAGTGCCCAATTCTCAACTGATTGTTTAACATGTCATACTCAAAATGCATGGGAACCTTCTACATTTGATCATGATTCGCAATATTTTCCTATTTATTCAGGTAAACATAATAATGAATGGGATTTATGTTCTGAATGTCACACAACCCCCTCTAACTACGAGTTGTTCAGTTGTATTGATTGTCATGAACATAATCAGGCTGAAATGAATAGTGAACATAGTGATGTTTCAGGTTATGTATGGGAAAGTAATGCATGTTATGAATGTCATCCTAATGGAGACGAAGGTGGTGATGCCCCTCATCTTAACAAATCTAATTATAAGATAAACTAATTCACTATGAGAAAGAAAAATAAATATTTGAAATATTTTGCACTTTTCGCTATTCTCTCTTTTATGTGGATGGCAGCAAGTGCGCAAACAACTACTGAAGAAAGACGTGAAGGAACAGTATCTTATATTAGTGGAAACTCTGTTTATGTAAAGTTCGATAAGACTGATAATATAAAAATAGGCGACACATTATTCATTAACAAAAATGGAGTTTTCTCCCCTGCCCTTGTGGTTAAAAATTTATCTTCTATTTCGTGTGTATGCGAATCTATCACTAATGTAGATTTTAAGGTTGATGATAAAATTTTGAGCCCTGTAATAAAAGTGCAAAAGATTGAAGAAAAAGAAGATGATCAAGTTAATGAAGGAGTTGCTGCAGAAGTTGTTAGCGAAGATGAATATCAATTGAAGGAAGAAGAAAAATCTAATAAAAAGGAAGTAAAACCTGAGGTTAATGATATTTATGGTAAACTATCAATATCTTCATATTCAGGCTTCTCGAACAGTCCCGGTGGCAATAGTCAAAGGATGAGATATACTTTCTCTATGAATGCTGAAAATATTGCTGACTCTAAAGTTTCTGCTGAAACTTATATCTCCTTTTCCCATAGAGATAATAACTGGAGTGATATTCAAAATAATCTTTTTAATGGACTGAAAATATATAATCTGGCAGTAAAATATCAACCGGTTGAAAGCATGAAAATTATTCTTGGGAGAAAGATAAATTCAAATGTCTCAAACCTAGGAGCCATCGATGGTTTACAGGCAGAAAAAACATGGAAATCAATAATCCTGGGCGCTTTTGTTGGATCAAGACCTGACTATCAGGACTATAGTTTCAATTTCAAATTATTGCAATATGGTGGTTATGTTGCTCATGTTTATAAAAATAAGTCCAACAGGCAAATGAAAACTACCTTTGCCATAGTAGAGCAGCAAAATAATGGAGCCACCGACCGCAGGTTTGCATATATCCAGCACTATAACTCACTGGCAAAAAACCTTTACTTCTTTGGTACTGCCGAAATGGAACTTTATCAGAATATCAATGGTGAAAAAAAATCCACTTTTAATTTCACAAATTTATATTTGATGATCAGATACAAAATTTTGAGAAATCTTAGTGTATCAGGTTCATATAGTAATCGAACTAATCTTATATATTATGAAACATATAAGGATTTTGTTGACAGGCTCTTAGAGGATGAGGCTTTACAAGGATACCGACTTCGTATAAACTATCGACCTATAAGGAAATTATCTGTTGGAGTGTGGGCAGGATATCGGTCACGAAAAGACGACCCTACACCAACAAAAAATGCAAATGCTTATATTTCATACAGTCAGATACCCGGAATAAATGCTTCTGCCACCATTTCTGCTACTATGCTTGAAACTGCATATCTCAAAGGAAATATTTATAGTTTAAGATTATCAAAAGACATTATACCGGGAAAATTATATGGCAGTTTTGTCTACCGTTATGTAAACTATAATTATACGTATACTGAGGGGAATGACTTGCAGCATGTGGGCGATATAAACCTGAGTTGGAGAATATATAAGAAAATCTCATTTTCAGTTGCCTATGAAGGGCAATTCGAAAATTCATTTACTTACAACAGAATATATGCAAATCTGCTGACACGCTTTTAATTAGAATCAGTCTAAATTTTCTAATTCGTAATATTTTTTATAGAATTGATTTATCTTTGTTCGGTAAATTACGAACAATGATAAATGAGAATATTTATTTAAACGATTCGCAATCGAAAGCAGCCAGATATGCTAAAGCGATGGGGCATCCTATTCGCATGTACGTATTAAAATTGCTTTCCAAACAAAGTTGCTGCTATAGTGGTGACCTCTCAGAAGAACTACCCATAGCCAAATCAACACTTTCACAACATCTTAAGGAATTAAAAGAAGCCGGTCTTATTCAGGGAGAAATTGAAGCTCCCAGAATAAAATATTGCTTAAATAAAAAGAACTGGCAGGAAGCAAGAGAATTGTTTAAAGATATAATGGAGTTATAAAAAATTTGAAATTCGTGTTCGTTGTTTTGCGAATTACGAATTGTGATTAAATAACATAAAAACAAAACCAATGGAAATAAAAGTATTAGGAACAGGATGCGCTAAATGTAAGTCGCTGGAAAAGAATGTTATTACTGCAGTAGAACAATTGAAACTTGATGTAAAAGTTGAAAAAGTAGAAGATATTATGGAAATTATGAAATATGGAGTTATGGTAACTCCTGCCCTGGTTGCAGATAATGCTGTTTTAGTAAAGGGCAGAGTACCATCCGTGGAGGAACTAAAAAGTATTTTAACACAATAAACCAATTAAAAATGAAAAATCTATTTATCAGTTTAGTGGTTATCCTGACAGGATTTACTACTTACGGACAATGCTGCGATAAAACATCGAAGCATGGCGCAGCATTCAGTGATGGAAAAGAATGCAGTAAACCACAGGAAAAAGAAGCAATAAAGGCTTATTATTTCCATGCAACACGACGTTGTGCAACATGCCAGGCAGTGGAAGAAGTTACTGCTAAAACACTTAAAGATCAGTATGGCGACAAAATTAAATTTGAATCCATTAATATTGAAAAAGAGGGTAATGAAGCACTAATTGAGAAGTATAAAATAAGTGGTCAGACTCTTATCTTCGTTAAAGGAAGCAAAACAGTTGATTTAACTAATGATGCATTTATGAATGCCAGAACAAATCCTGAAAAACTTAAAGAAAAAATTAAGAAAACTGTAGAGGCCTTGTCGTAATAATGGAATTCCTTCAACAATTATTGGACAACTCAGGTTTTCCAATTATAACTGCTTTTGTGTTAGGCTTAATGACTGCCATTAGCCCTTGTCCGCTTGCTACCAATATTACGGCAATTGGCTATTTAGGCCGCGACATCAATAACAAAAACAAAGTTTTTATAAATGGATTAGTTTATACTCTTGGGCGAGCAATAACATATACAGTAATTGGACTAATTTTCTTTTTTGGTGCCGACCAATTTCAAATTTCCGGCTTTATTCAACAATGGGGCGAGAAAATTTTAGGCCCATTATTGATTATTGTAGGATTGTTTATGTTGGGAATATTTAAACTTAGTTTACCCGGATTAAACAGATTTAATGAAAAAATGGAAGCCAAAGCTAAAACAGGTTACCTGGGGGTTTTATTACTGGGAATTGTTTTCGCCCTGGCATTTTGTCCATATAGCGGAGTTCTGTATTTTGGTATGCTTATACCAATAACAATAAGTAGTGCAAAAGGATTGTATCTACCTCTTGTATTTGCTGTGGCCACCGGAATACCTGTGATTATTTTTGCATGGTTACTTGCATTTAGTATAGGTTCGCTAAGTAATATTTATAATAAAATGAAACTTATCGAAATATGGTTTCGCAAGATAGTTGCCGTAATATTCATTTTAGTTGGAATATATTATATACTGTCGACTCTGGGAATTATTTAATTGAGGAAATTTAATGACTGAAAGAATTATCACAATAAACAAAAGATTAAATGGCTTATTATATCCCTTATTAATGCTGCCATTGTGGATATTACTCTATGTGAATCTGAATTTTATTAGTAATTATTTTATCGATAACATTCTCAATCTCAGCAAGGGAGTTCATTTAACTGAAACTTTAAGGTTTTTTATTTATGAGGTTCCAAAAGTAATGCTGCTGTTAATTCTAATAATATTTGGAGTAGGTATTATCAGAACATATTTTACACCCGAAAAAACCCGAAAAGTGCTTGAAGGGAAATCACTTTTCACAGGCAATATACTAGCCTCATTATTAGGAATTATAACACCCTTCTGTTCTTGCTCAGCAATACCTTTGTTTTTAGGATTTGTAGAAGCCGGAGTTCCAATAGGTGTAACATTTTCCTTTTTAATTGCCGCTCCAATGATTAATGAAGTTGCTCTGGTATTATTAGTGGGTTTGTTTGGTTGGGAAGTGGCCCTGATATACATATTTACCGGTTTAACAATTGCCATTTTTTCCGGCTGGCTGATTGGTAAGTTAAAACTTGAAAAATATGTAGCCGACTGGGTGTTTAGTATAAAGTCAGTAAACACAGATACT
>JBFFLX010000032.1:0-27516 GCA_041554435.1 Bacteroidales bacterium | reverse complement strand
CCCCAAACGGGATGGCCGGAGGCAATCCCTCCAAAGATAAACCTACAAAAAGTTACCGAAGCCACTAATAGACTTTATTCTTAAAATGCGTCAAAAACAGCGTTTTTGTAAGCCATTAAAAAAAGAAAATCACAAAAAGCGATAGCCTTGGGATTTGGTTTAAGCCTCTTGCTACCCCATATGAAACCTCACCAACTCCTCTATAGGATTGGAAATGATTTTGCCACTATTAAGTTTTCTATCTTCCAAAACTTCCAATAAAATATCGCTAAAATGAAAAGCCACAGAACCGACAAAATTAATTTTATGGGTTTTATAATTGCTGTATTTACTTATCTGTAAATCAATAAAATCATTAAAATTTTGTTTGATCATGGATTTTATCCAAACATCGTTTTTATGGTCGTGAGCAAATTTGCTTATTCCTGACAGGAACTTATTTGGATTTTCTTCTTTGTAAATTTTATCCAATGTTTTTGAGAAATCCAGTTTATAGGTTTTGAAAAATTTATCAATAATCTCATCAGGCGCATTTCCAAGAAGGATTTCAGCAAGTATTATTTTACCTAAATATGTTCCGCTGCCTTCATCGGCTAGCAAGTATCCAAGAGAAGGTACATTTTCAATAATTTTATTACCGTCCCAAAGGCAGGAATTTGAACCTGTTCCAAGTATGCAGGCTATTCCTTCCTCTTTACCACAAAGTGCTACCGCCGCTCCATACAAATCGTGATGTAAATGTATTTGGGCGTTGGGGAAAATTTCCCAAAGTGCTGTTTTTACAATAGTACAATTTTGTGGAGTAGAACAACCCGAACCATAGAAAAATATCTCTTCTACCTTAGAAAATCTCAAATGTGATAAACTTTCATCCGTTAAATAATCAAGATAATCATCATCTTTAAAATAGTAAGGGTTGAAACCCGGACTTTTGAAACGAGTTGTTTTATCCTTTTGTATGAAAACCCAGTCGGTGCTTGTAGAGCCACTATCAACAACTACTTTCATAATAATGCTAGAATTTTAGGAATAAAAATAATTAGTCCGATTACTGCTGAAGCAATGGCAGAAATCAATACTGCACCGGCAGCCAGATCCTTAACCAAGCCGGCTTTTTTATTTTGTTCAGGTGAAACTAAATCTGTCAATACTTCTAATGCAGAATTAAATATTTCTGCGGAAATGACAAATCCAATACATAAAACTACGGCTAACCATTCGTAAACATTTATTTTAAAATAAAATCCAAAAACAATAACTAATACACTTGCTGTCAGGTGAATCCAAAGGTTATGCTGGGTTTTTATTGCATAGAATATACCCTTAAAAGCAAAAGTGAAACTTTGAAGCCTCTTTTTGATAGAAAAGTTATTATTGCTTGATTTTTTTGTCATATGCAATTTTAAATGTTTCAGTTGTAAAATTAAGAATTATATCGAATCATTTTCTTTATTTTTACCCTATGATTTATACTCTTGGAGAATCGTTAATGGACTTGATATTTGAGTCGGAATCCAAAATTATAGCAAAGTCCGGAGGGGCAATGTTGAATTTATCTGTATCACTTGGCAGGTGTGGTTTGGAAGTTAGCCTAATCTCAGAGTTAGGCGATGATATAGTTGGTGATAAAATTGTAAACTTCCTCAGAGAAAATAATGTGGATGAAAAATATATTAATAGGTATGTTCATAACAAATCGCCACTGGCATTGGCTGTTTTGGATGAGAATAGTGTGCCAGCATATTCCTTTTACAAACCTTATCCTGATAAAAGAGCGCTGAAAACTCCGGTGTTGATTAATGAGGATGATATTTTAGTTTTTGGTTCGTTTTATTCGTTGGAGAAGAGTATTCATAAGTATATCAAGAAGTTAACCGACAAAGCGAAATCCTCGAAGGCCATAATAATTTATGATCCAAATATTAGAATGGCACATAAAATAGATTCAGAAAATACAAGGAAATATTTGATTGAAAATTTAGCTGCGGCAGATATTATAAAAGGTTCCAATGAGGATTTCTGCAATATTTTTGGCAATGAAGACGATTACTTTATCGTAACTGAATTACGAAAAATAAATCCCAAGGCATTAATATTCATAACAAAAGGCAGTGAGGGTGCCAGAGTATTTACTAAAGAGAAGAATTATTCCATTAATGCAGATTCAGTTAGCTTAATAAGCACAATTGGAGCGGGCGATAATTTTACGGCAGGCATTGTTTATTCGTTGAAAAAGCAAAATATTTCTAAAAATGATTTGACTCATCTTGACAGTAATTCTTTAAAAAAGATGTTAGAAGATGGAAAAAGATTCTCCTCAAATGTTTGTGCTTCCTATGAAAATTATATCAGTAAGGAATTTGCTAATTCTTTATAATGAGTTGTTAATCAAGGATGTTTTTGTAGATATTTAAATTTTCTTCATCGAAACATACGAAATATATTAATTCCGGTTTGTTTTCTTTTTTTACAAAATCCTTTACGGTTTCAATGGCGATTTTTGCTGCTCTTTCTTTTGGGAATCCATAAATACCCGTACTTATGTTTGAAAATGCAATTGATTTCAGATTATTTTCCTTTGCCAATTTCAAACTTTCATAATAACATGACCTTAATAAATCATCTTCTTTCTGATTTCCTCCCCTCCATACAGGACCTACGGCGTGAATGACAAACTTCGATGGAAGATTATAGGCTTTAGTTATTTTTGCTTTACCGGTTTCACATCCGTTTAATGTTTTACATTCTTCCAATAGTTGAGGACCGGCAGCCCGATGGATAGCCCCATCAACTCCACCTCCTCCTGCAAGTTTAGAATTTGCAGCATTAACAATGGCATCTACATTAATAGCCGTGATATCTGCTTTTATTATTTCTAACTTGCTGTCAATCATTATAATGCAGTTTTATTTTTGCTTTCTATTGACTATCAATTGTCCGGTTTGATATCCAACAACTTCAATTTCAGTTTCTTTATCTATGAAGCCTACAATAGCAGTAGCATCATACATACTATTGTCAATAATTACCTTCCCTGAAGGCCTTAAACTGCTTTTCGATATTCCTGTTTTGCCAATCATACTTTTGTAGTCAGCGTCAGAAGAGGTATAGCCTTCAACAGGATTTAGAGTTTTTGCCAGCGACAGATTTCCGAAAGAGTTAGTGGCAAAGAGTTTTTTACTCAGCCATATTGAGAGAATCACAGAGGCAGTTAATGCGATGATAACTGTCATTAATGCTTTGATAAGGTTAGAAGGGTCATAGTCGAATAATCCATCTCCCATATTCTCTACCATACTCAAGCTCAATCCGGTTACCATCAGGAGTGCGCCTAAAGTTCCAGCCACACCGAAGCCGGGTATGGCAAATATTTCCACCGCCAGCAGAGCCAGTCCTATTACGAAAATTAAAATTTCCCAGTGATTTGCAAGGCCTTCGAGATAAAGAGGAGCAAAATAGAGCAATGCTGCTATCGCCGATGCTGCAATAGGAAAACCTATTCCGGGGGTTTGTAGTTCAAAATATATACCTCCAATTATTATCATTATCAGAACTCCGCTGAACATGGGGTTAATCAGAAAGCCAATAATCTTATCTGTTGCAGATAATTCATGTCTGCTAATTTCATAATTATCGATGCCGCTTTTTTCTATCACATCTTCTATGCTTTTTGCTTGTTGCTCACAAAAATTATACTTAATGGCTTCTGAGGTTGTAAATGTTAAAACCTGTCCTGAGTCGCTGATGCCGGGCACATAAACTTTAGGATCAACCATAGCTTGAGCAATTTTAGGATCTCTGCCACTAGCTTCAGCAGTTGCCCTCATCATTGAGCGCATATACGATTGGTATTTATCGGGCATTTGTTCTCCTTGCTGATTTACAACAGTTGCGGCACCTATGCTTGCTCCTTCTGCCATGTAGATTGAGTCGCAGGCCAGAGAGATTAATGCCCCGGCAGAAGCCGCATTTTTGTCGATAAAAACATAGATTGGAATTTTGGAGTTAAGAATTTTGGTTCGTATTGAATCGGCAGCATCTAACATTCCTCCATAGGTATTCATATGAATAATTATTAAATCGTAGCCATCTTTTTCAGCTGATTCAATGGCATTTTTCGTGGTTCTCCAAACAGGTGGAGCAATCATTTCCTTGATATCAAAAGAGAAAACTTTTGTGGCAGTGCTGTCATTGTTCGCGCTTAAAGTGCTGACAAACATCATAATAACTGCTAATAAACCTATTTTACTCAGGATTCTATTCATGTTTCATCTTTTTAATTTTTTGAATATTACGATATCGTTTTCTTGCTACCTGCCTTCGCCAATATTTACCCCACACAATATTAGTCCATAATCTTTCATGTAAATAGTACAGTATGAGTTTGGCAATAATATCAACGGCTGTAATTAGAGAAACTGCACCAACTATTTCTTTAAAAGCTGTTTGTGTAGCCTGGGTGAAAATTGTAAAACTTATAATAAATGTTGCACCTGAGGCCACAAGCCTCCAGCTCAATGCTTTTAGGATGCTTCTGGTGGGGCTGTCTTTTTCTATATGTTTATAATTTTTCCTGTCTGACATTGTAATAAATTATATTTACAATATTAATAAAAATGCCTCTATAATGGGATTATTTTATTAATAAAAAACTATAATTAATTCTTATTTTTTATTGAAATAGTAGTTTAGTTTTTTGGCAAAATCATCATGAGTTAGTTTGTTTGAGGCTATAATTTGTTTTCCGAAGAGGTAATTTTCTGTAGAGTTAAAATCGGTGACTTTTCCACCGGCTTGTTTAACAATAAATGCCCCTGCAGCAACATCCCATGGATTTAAACCATATTCATAAAACACTTCAAATCTGCCTGCTGCAACATAAGCAAGGTCGAGTGCTGCTGAGCCAAGCCGTCTTACACCACGGCTGTTTTGCATTAGGTCTTTAAACAATTCAAGATACTGATCCAAAAGGTCATAATCGTAATAAGGAAAACCTGTGGCAATTAGCGAGTTATTTAAATCGGCTTGCCTGGTAACTTTGATTTCTCTTTTATTTAAAAAAGCCTGGGCTCCTTTCCACGAATAAAAACATTCGCCGCTGGTTACCTCGTAAACAATTCCAATAATTGTTTCATCCCCATCATTTAGTGCTATTGAAATTGAGTAAAATGGAACTGAATGTATGAAGTTTGTTGTGCCGTCGAGAGGATCGACTATCCAATTAAAGCGTTCTGCTTTTTTTAAAGTTGGATCTTCTTCTGCAATGAATCCTGCTTCCGGCAGAATTTTCGATAATTCTCCAACTATTATCTTCTCAGCTTGCTTATCCACATAGGTTACAAGATTGTGCAATCCCTTCTCTTCCACATCCTTATCCTCAAATTTTAAAGATTCGCTCTTAATAAATTTACCAACCGCTCTTGCCAGGTTAATTATTTGATTTGTAGTAGTTTGTAATTTCATCTTAGTGTTTTTTTGCGATTAATAATTAGGAAAGTGAAAAGTAAGAGTCCCGCAGAGAAAATAAATGTAGAAATTACTTCAGCCTGTGTTACTTTCATGCCTAAAAAATCGAAAATATTATTAACCCTTATATGCTCTATTAAAAACCTTTCGATTCCATTAAACATTAAATATATTGCAAAAAGTAATCCCGGTATTTTAATCCTTTTTCTTATGGTCCATAATACAATAAAGATAATGGCTGCCATAAAAGTTTCATAAATTGGCGTTGGAAATACTGGTTCAGCAAGAACCATACAGTGAGGGCCAACACATCCTGGAATAGGAATGCCTTCATTTAAAATATTATGAGGATAATTATAAGCCCAAAGCCATTCTGGTAAAAAGGCAAGCCAATCGGGTTTTGATAAAGTATTTACTATTCCCCAGTCGCCATCGCCTGCAGTATGACATCCCAGTCTTCCTATACCATAGGCTATTATTAGGGCAGGAGCAACAATGTCGGCCAGATGTTTCCAGTGTATACCTTTTTTTTCCGCATAAATAATTAATGCTATACCTGCAACTATTAATCCTCCATAAAAAGTAAGTCCGGCAAAAGATGTTATAGAATCTATTGGGTCAGCCATAAACTCATCCCAATTTTCGAGCCAATGAAATAACTTGGCACCTATAATTCCAAATATAACAGCTACAAAAACTATTGGCCATGTGTGGTTACTGGCATGCACCACCTCTTCTATTTGCTTAGGTTTTTCTTTATTGTTGTAGTTTCTTGTGTAATAAAGGTATAAGTTATAAATAACTGCTAAAATTAATCCTGCCCAGAAATTACCCTTCAATGAAAGCACAAACTCTTGTGGGTTGTCGGCAAAATACTGATAATCTGTAATGGCATAAAATCCTTTAAAACCAATAATAAAACTTATAATAAAACTTACAATCAAATCCATGCTTGTCAGGCGTTTGGATATCCATACTTTTCTTGTAATTGCTTTTATTAAACCTTCTTTTTCTTTTCTGTTTAGTTCGTAATGGAGAATAAATGCACCAACTAAAAATGCCAATGCAAGAAAAAATCCGTATGATTGTATTGGCAGATTAATATTAGTGCCAAACAAATCATTTATGAGGTCGCTTAGTTTTGGATACACTTTTTTACAACTTTAGTTTATAAAATTATTTATTCGATGTTTTTAGCAATTTTATTTTTATCGATACTTTTTCTGGAAGATAAATATTGTTGCAACAAAATTCCTGCAATTATAAATACAAGGCCTACTATTGTAGAAAGATGAATTTCTTCTCCCACAGTTAGCCTTATCCAAAATAAAGCAACGAAGGGCGATAAGTAAACAAGGTTACTTACTTTAGCCGTATTTGATGAAAATTTAAGAGCGTTCAACCAAATTACAAAACTAATACTTAATTCAAACAATCCTATGTATGCTGAGCCTGCAATAGCCTCCCATGGAGGCAGACTTATTTTAACGCCGGTTATTAAGAGGTATATGGCGACATAAAAAAAGCCAATTAGTAAGTTTAAAAATATTTTTTCTTCCGACTTTCTTTCTTTATCCTTGAGATTTAGTATCCAATATATGGCCCAGAAAAGTGAACTTAAGAGTGCCAGAAATATTCCCCAGGGTTCATTAAATTCCATATCAAGTGGCGCCCCGTCGGTACCGATTACAATAATTCCCATAAAACTTATGAAGAGCGCCACAAAACTATAAAGTGGTATTTTTTGTTTTAAAAAAGGTACAGAAAGTATGACCAGAACTATAGGCCAGGTATAATTTAAAATGCCTGCTACCTGCGCCTCCAGAAGACTATAGGCTTTTAATAATACGATATAATATAAAAAAGGATTGAAAAAGCCCATTATGGCTGACTTTTTCATATTCCTCAAAGTAAATTGTTTCTTTAATTTTATGTTTTTGCTGCTAAGCAGAATTATTGTTAATGCCAAAATCCCGAAGATGGATGACCAAAAAAGTAATAAGTCGAAACTAATATATCTTAAACTGATTTTAAAAGCCGAACTCATGGTAGACCAAAACAGTATGGCCACCAAAGCTAATAAGTATGCTTTATTTTGTTTTTGCATATAAAGTATTCTTCGTTTTACAAAATGGATGATAAAATTTATACCCAAAGTTTTACTAATGCACTGCCCATGGAGGTAAAGAATCAAAACTTAAATCAAAAACTTCCATTCCCCAAAAATAGGTGAAAAGAGTAATAATTATTGCACCGATAATATTTAATATTAACCCATTTTTAGCCATTTGCATTACTGTTAGCCGGTTTGATCCAAAAACAATTGCATTGGGAGGCGTTGCAACAGGCAACATAAATGCCATCGAAGCGCTAATAGTAGCAGGAAGCATAAATAGTAAAGGGTTGATATTTATGCTAACTGATAATCCTGCTAAAACAGGAAGAAGCATTTCGGTGGTAGCTGTATTTGATGTGAGTTCCGTTAAAAAAGTCATTCCAATGCAGATAGTAAAAATTATCAGTATGGGAGGCATTCCTGCCAGTCCGCTCAATTGTTCTCCAAACCAAAGTGATAAGCCCGACTCTTTAAAGCCAGTGGCAAGTGCAAAGCCTCCCCCAAAAAGAAGGACTATATTCCATGGTAGTTTAACGGCTGTTGGCCAGTCCATTATCTTTATTTTTCTGTCTTTTGAAGGAATTAGAAACAAAATAATAGCCATGCCAATAGCCACAGTACCATCATTAATGAATTCGGGATATCCAAGCAGTCGGCTCCAACCCGGTATATTAAAACTACCTAAACTTAAATCTGATCTGAAAAGCCATAGTAAAGCCAACAAAACAAAATCGATAAAAACTACTTTTTCTTCCCAAGATGCAGGCCCCAGTTTTTTATATTCATCTTTAAAACTAATACCTTTTTGTAAATCTTTCCAGGAAGTTTTTGGTTTGAAAATGAAATATAAATATACCCAAACTACAACGAAAATAACAATACTTATGGGCAAGGCGAACATAAACCAGGTTGAAAAACTTATGTCAGGAGCATTTGGGAACATTATTTGAAATATCCTTGCAAAGGAAAGGTTAGGAGGGGTTCCTACAAGTGTAGCAATGCCTCCTATAGATGCGCTATATGCAATTCCAAGCAGTAAGCCTATTGAGTATTTTTTCAACTCCTTTTTCGGTACAAACTCTTCCAGTTTCTGAATAATCGAAAGTAAGATAGGTACCATCATCATGGCTGTTGCCGTATTCGAAATCCACATCGACAGAAATGCAGTTGCAGTCATAAATCCCAAAAGTATTCTTGCAGGACTTGTACCCGTAATAAGCAGTATTTTTAATGCTATACGCTTGTGTAAGTTCCATCTTTGCATTGCCAATGCCACAAGAAATCCCCCTATAAAAAGGAAAATTACATGATTAAAATATGTGGCTGAAACACTTTTTCCGTTCATTATTCCGAAAAGTGGAAATAAAACTACAGGAATAAGTGCCGTTACGGCCAGCGGAACAATTTCTGTAACCCACCATACTGCCATTAATATTGCTATTGCAAGAGTGAAAGTTACCTGAGGTTTGTCGGGCTCAAGATCGGTAAATAAAATTAAAAATAAGAAAAGTGCAGGAGCAATAATAAATCCAAATATTTGATTTAGCCCTACTTTGCCATTAAATAGTTTTCGCATGGATTAATCATAATGTGTTTGAACGGCAAGTTAGCAATAATTAGGCAAATAGATGAATTAATTTATGCTTAAATATTTTTAATTGAAGAATTTTTTATGATCCAAAACATTTGCAAATAAATGATTGAAATTAATGTTTGAATACAATATTTTCTTATATTTGTTGTTTTTTCGAAAATTATAAAAGTATCTGATTATGAGAAAGTTAGCGGTTGTAGCCTTTGGTGGAAATGCTTTGTTAAAAGCAGGTCAAAAGGGAACTATAGAAGAGCAGGAGACTAATGCCTTAACGGCAAGTGAAAACCTTCTCAAACTGATGAAAAATAAGTATAATCTAGTATTAACACATGGAAATGGTCCACAGGTTGGAAATATTTTGTTGGCTAATTCTGCAGGATTCAAAGAGCACGGAATTCCTGAAATGCCATTAGATATAAGTGTTGCATATTCCCAAGGCTTTATAGGTTATTTATTGGAACAACAATTACGTAATGTATTGAGAAACCGTGATATGGAAAGGGATGTGATATCAATAATCACTCAGGTGCTTGTAAATAAAGATGATCCGGCATTCAATAATCCTACTAAACCAGTTGGCCCATATTATTCCGCTGAAGAAGCCCAAAAGTTTATGGCTGATGGCAAAACCATTTTTAAAGAGGATAAAGCCCGCGGTGGATGGCGAAAAGTTGTTGCTTCTCCTGAACCATTGGTAATATTCAATATGCGTTCTATAGAGAAAATTGCCAATGATGGGAATATTGTTATTGCTGTTGGTGGCGGTGGTGTTCCGTGTTATTACAGAAAGGAAAATACTCTGCAGGGTATTGATGCTGTTATTGATAAGGATTTGGCTTCTTCCTTATTGGCAACTCAAATTCATGCCAGCAAACTATTTATTCTAACTGATGTACCAAAAGTTTGTCTCGATTTCAATACTCCGCAAGAGAGGACTATCGACAGAATGAGTATCGCCCAGGCAAAAAAATACTTAGCTCAGGGTCAGTTTGGAGCAGGAAGTATGGCACCAAAAATACAAGCTGCAATAAACTTTGTAGTAAGAAGTGGTAATGATGCAATTATTACCGAAAGTTCAAAACTTGGAATTGACAACGGAGGTACGCGAATAACAATAGTTTAATTGTCTTACAACTGATTTAAGATATTTTTCGGGGAAATAAAGACGGAGTACTACTCTGGTATTTCGTCTTTTTTATTTAGTTGATATTTGTAACATCTCGAGTTCAATACCGGCTCTTTCCAATAGGTCGAGGCCTTCGGTTATTCGGTATTTTCTGTCAAAAACAACCCTTTTTATTCCTGCCTGTATAATTAGTTTTGCACATTCGATGCATGGCGAGTCGGTTATATATAAGGTTGCACCCTCACTACTATTATTGGATTTAGCCACTTTTGTTATTGCATTAGCCTCTGCATGAAGAACATACGCTTTGGTTATGCCTTCTTCATCTTCGCAAATATTTTCGAAACCTGATGGAGTTCCATTATAACCATCGGAAATAATCATTCGGTCTTTAACAATAAGTGCACCAACTTGTCGTCTGTTACAATATGAGTTTTTTGCCCATACATGTGCCATTTCGAGATAACTTTTGTCGAATTTTTTGTCTTTCATTAATTTTAATTTTTTTATGCTCCAAAGTCTAAACCCAGTTGATCTTTTAACTTTACAATTCCCGGGTAGTCTTTTGCTAATTCATCGAACTTTTCATTGTCGAAATAGGCTTTCTTTACTTCATCTACTTCCGGAACAACAGCCTTTAATATTATCTGATTGTTGTTCAATTCGCGCTTTATAAACTCCAGTAAGCTTGTTTGATGTAATAAATCGTTAGCCATTATTTTATTGTCAACCATATATTCGATAACAAAGTTATCGCCTAATTTGGGCGTGTATTTTCCTATGGCACTGGCATAACTCGGCGATTTTGTTTGGTATCCGGCAACGAATGCTTTCCATACTTCCTCAAGTTTTTCCTGAGTAAATTCGTTTTTAATTACAGGCTCATCATCTGCCTCTCCTTTATTCTTCTCCTCTTTAAGCGCCTTTAAACTCTCAGTAATTGAAATGCGTCTTATTTTCCTTCCCGAATCATCCTTAGGTGTATTTTTTTTCTCCGCTTCTTCAACTTCGGCATTAGCTGAAATTTCAACTTGGGCAGAAGGTGTTTCACTTTCTTTTTTCTCTTCAGTTTTTGAATCAATCGGTTCCTTAACTGTAGGGGGTGTTATAATTTCGGCCTTTTCCTCTGGCTCTTTTGATACCTCTTCTTTTTTGTTTACTACAGGAGGTGTTTTATATGTTGCTTTTCTTTCGGATGATTCATCTTTAACTTTTTGTGGAATGACTTCCTTATCATCGAAACCACCGGCGGTATTCGACAACTTAGCCAATTGCATCAGGGCGATTTCAATATGTAGCCTTTTATTATTGCTGGCCTTATAACTGAGATCTGTTTTATTGCATATATCAAGTGCGTTTATCAGCAGAGCTGAACTGCAGTTATTTGCCTGGCTTAAATAATTTTCCTTTTGTTTGTCGCTTGCGAGAAGTAGCTTTATTGTAGTTTGGTTTTTAAGTACTAATAAATTCCTTAGGTGGTTTCCCAATCCAATGATGAAGTTTTGTCCGTCGAAACCATTTTCAATTATTTCATCAAAAATTAATAATAAATCAGGGATATTCGACTTGATAATGGCATCTGTAACCTTAAAAAAGTACTCATAATCGAGTATATTAAGATTCTCAATTACATTTTTATAAGTAAGATGGTCGCCACTATAACTAACAATCTGGTCGAAAGTTGAAAGTGCATCTCTCAGGGCTCCATCTGATTTTTGAGCAATGATATTCAGGGCTTCGATTTCAGCTTCAATGCTTTCGTTATTAGCTACATACAAAAGATGTTCTGCGATATCTTCTACATTTATTCTTCTAAAATCAAAGATCTGACAGCGGGATAGAATAGTAGGTAATATTTTATGTTTTTCTGTGGTAGCCAGAATAAATTTTGCATAGGCCGGTGGTTCTTCAAGTGTTTTTAGAAATGCATTGAAAGCAGCTTGCGAAAGCATATGAACCTCATCTATTATATAAACTTTATATTTTCCTATTTGGGGAGGTATTCTAACCTGATCTACCAGATTTCTGATATCGTCAACCGAGTTATTTGATGCTGCATCTAATTCATGTATATTAAAGGAGGCATTATTATTAAATGAGGTGCATGATTCACATTTGTCGCATGGCTCATAAGTTTCAGTCAGGCTTTCGCAATTAATAGTTTTTGCCATAATTCTGGCACAGGTTGTTTTACCAACACCCCTTGGCCCGGTAAATAAAAAGGCTTGTGCCAGATGGTTGCTTTTTATTGCATTTAGCAAAGTTGTTGTAATGGCATTTTGACCAACAACCTGTTTAAAAGTTACAGGTCGGTATTTGCGTGCAGATACTACAAAATTATCCATAAATATATTTGAAATTTAGACTTCAAAAATATAAAAATAAAGTTGATGAATAGTATTTGATTTGGCTTTAGTTATTTTATTGCTTGTTATACTTGAAAAAATATATAATTTTGACATCTTATGGATGAGATACTGATTTATTCACCAAAGCTAACACCAAGAGTAAGATACGTTTTTCGATTGGTGTTTATTGAATTGCTGCGTAAAAAGCCGGTTTTTACATCTAATGTTGATGAATTTCAGTCGAGCGACCTCCCAAAGATAATATATGGCGACAAGCCAATTTCAGATGATATTTTCTTTAATTCCTCAGGTTTTTTGTTTGAAAAGGGTATTAATGATGTAGAACTGGAACCTTTTGATTATGAAGGTATACGAGTAGTATTTCCGGTTTATAATAAATTCTCAGCTTTACCATTTGATGTTTTTGCAGCCATATTTTATTTTGTGGCGAGATATGAAGAATATCAACCTTATAAAGTCGATAAGCATGGCAGGTTTACTGCACATCTTTCCACAGCATATAAATTAGGAATTTTAGAAAAACCTGTGGTAAATATATGGGCACTGAAAATAAAGGAGATAATTCTCAATAAATATCCTGATTTAAAATTTACACAACTGCAATATAAGTTTATTCCAACATACGATATTGATTCAGCCTATGCTTATACTCAAAAAGGACTTATCAGATCAATTGGTGGATTTGCCATTTCTCTCAAGCGATTCGACTGGCAGGATGTTGTAGACAGGTTAAGGGTTTTATTAACCAGACATAAAGATCCATTTGATACTTTCGATTTGCAAATTTCTTATCAAAAAAAATATGGCTTAAGGCCCATATATTTTATTCTTTTTGGAAGGTATGGTCAGTTCAATAAAAATATTAATACTCGGAATAAGTCGTTTAGGTTTTTAATAAAAATGCTAAGCGATTATGCTCGTATAGGCATCCATCCTTCATATTATACTGTTGAAGATGATAGTTTACTTCCTGTAGAAAAAAAGAACCTTGAAAATGCAATTAATAAGAGTCTGGATTGTAGTCGGCAGCATTTTTTACGTTTAAACTTGCCTGCTACTTACAGGCAGTTAATAAATAATGATATTACCGATGACTATTCAATGGGTTTTGCCGCTCAACCTGGATTTAGAGCAGGTATTTGTAGTTCCTATAATTTTTATGATATAGATTTTGAAGCTGAAACTAATTTTAGGATTCATCCTTTTGCTGTAATGGATGGAACACTTAGAGATTATTTGGAAATGACACCTGCCGATGCAATTAACAAAATAAGTCAACTTATTGATGAAGTAAAGAAAGTTAATGGAACTTTCATTTCTCTTTGGCACAATGAATCGCTTAGCGATACGAAACGATGGGAAGGTTGGCTTCACGTTTATGAGCAATTGCTCAAAAAAGCAATTGATTAAAATATGATTAAGCATTTAGTATCAAGCCAAATCGACCATGAAAAATGGGATGAGTGTATTAACTCATCTTTCAATGGGAATGCCTATGCATTATCATGGTATCTAAATTTTGCCCATCCTGAATGGGAGGCCTTGGTTGATGGGGATTATGAAACAATAATGCCTCTGCCTGTTAGCAGGAAATTTGGAATGAGTTATGTATTGCAACCCTTTTTTATTCAGCAATTAGGAGTTTTCTCGAAAACTAAACTCTATCCTGGAAAAATCAAAGAATTCCTGGATGCCATTCCGTCGAAAGTAAAATATCTTGACCTCAACCTTAATATTCATAATAAAACTGATGGACTGAATTTAAACCTGACAAAAAACAGGAATTATATGTTGGATTTGGTGCTTGATTATGAAAGTCTGAAATCAAATTATAGCGACAATAATAAGAGAAACCTAAATAAGGCTCTTAAGAATCAACTACAGTTACTTAAAAATATCAAGCCGGTAGAACTAATCAATTTATTCAGGGAAAATAAAGGGAGTGAATTAAAAACTTATACCGATGAAGATTATAAAACTCTTGAACGTATTATTTACATGTCGATGCATAAAGGTGTGGGATTTGTTTATGGAGTTTATGATGCTGAAAATCAGTTGTGTGCGGCTGCCTTTTTTTTACGACATCGGAATAGTTTGATTTTCTTATTTTCAGGCAGTAATGAAAGAGCGAGACAAAACAGGGCAATGTTTTTTCTTGTGGATTCAATTATCAAAAATAATTCTCCTAGTCCTGTTACACTTGACTTTGAAGGCTCAAACGATGATAATTTAGCAAGGTTTTACAGAGGCTTTGGTGCAAAAGAAGTTTATTATCACAACTTAAAGATTAATAAAACAGTTTTTCCTTTAAAGAATCTTATAAATTTTTATGTTAGTAGAAAATAATATTATTATAAAAAATCTCCATCCTCTTTAAAGTCGTCAATATCAATTGATTCTATGTGAGTTTCCTCAAGAAAATATTTTAATCTTTTATGCATTTGTAAATTATCATTTAAAAAAACAGCTTCCGGTTTTGCCTTGTCAGATTTTTCATCAATAATAGTTAAAATTTTTTCGTAATGTTCTTCCGCTATTAAATCAATGTCCTCATCAATCATATTCTTATTGATTTTTGGCAATATATGATTTACCACAATTCCGTAAGTGTCCTTTACTTTACTCAACATTTCCTGGGTCCATTCCTGATAAGGACTCTCTGTGCAATTAACCAGCATAACACAACTTTTTTAATAAAAACAAAGCATTAATTTGATATTAATGCGTGTAAATATAGTTGGAATTTTTCTAAAAATAAAATGAAGTTATAAACACCGTTTGATAATAATTCAGGTATTATTTTTATTTGGCTAACAAGGCTTTTTATAACCATTATAAATTTTGTTAATAAGATGTTATATGCAATTGATTTTATACTTTTGCCCTGTTGTTTAATTATTAACGATACAAAAACAAAAATAATGAATAAATATCAGGATAAAGCCACTATATTGGCTGAACTTGGATTAAGCGAACTTAATGCTGGTGTTTCAACCGGACAAGATTGGTTTGATACCGAAGGAGCAGTAACTGCTTCTATTTCACCTATTGACGGAAAAGAGATTGCCAAGGTTAAAAATGCTACCCTTGAAGACTATGAAATTGTTATAAAAAAGGCTCAGGATGCATTTAAAGAATGGCGATTAGTACCTGCTCCTATTCGGGGGGAAATTGTACGTCAAATAGGACTTGCATTGCGTGAGAAGAAAGAAGCCCTGGGAGCCTTAGTAACTCTTGAAATGGGAAAAATTTATCAGGAAGGCCTTGGTGAAGTTCAGGAGATGATCGATATCTGTGACTTCGCCGTTGGACAATCTCGTCTTATTAATGGTGTTAACCTTCAGTCGGAGAGACCTGAACACCGACTTTCTGAACAGTATCATCCTCTGGGAATAGTTGGAATAGTTACTTCTTATAATTTTCCTGTTGCAGTTTGGGCCTGGAATACTGCACTTGCTGCAATTGCAGGTGACGTTGTAGTTTGGAAACCTTCATCAAAAACACCAATAACAGCCCTTGCAACTCAAAAAATTATTAAAGATGTTTTAAAAGCAAATAATGTTCCTGAAGGTGTATTCAACTTAGTGGTTGCTAAATCTTCAGTAATGGGCGACAATTTCTTGGCCGACAATAGAATACCTCTTTTATCGGTAACAGGATCTACTGCTGTTGGACAAAGGGTTGGTGGTATCGTTGGAAAGCGATTAGGAAAAACAATCCTGGAATTAGGTGGAAATAATGCCGTAATTATCTCTCCTAAAGCCGATATCCAAATGGCTATAATGTCTACTGTTTTTGGTACAGTTGGTACTGCAGGGCAAAGATGTACATCCACAAGAAGAGTTATTATTCATGAAGACATTTTTGATGAGGTAAAAGATAAATTTGTTTCTGCTTACAAGAAGATAGTTCCTAAAATAGGCAATCCCTTAAATGAAGAATATTTAGTTGGCCCTTTAATTGATAATGGATCAGTTGAATTATTTAAAAACGCCGTAGTAAGTGTTGAAAAAGAAGGTGGTAAAGTATTATTTGGCGGACAGGTTCTTGAAGGAGATGGCTTTGAATCAGGAAATTATGTTGTGCCATGTATAGCCGAAGCTGAAAATCACTTTGAGATAGTACAGGAAGAAACATTTGCTCCTATAGTTTACCTTATTAAATATAAAGGTGATATTACAAATGCAATTGAAATTCAAAATAATGTTCCTCAAGGGCTTTCTTCAGCTTGTTTCACTCTTGATATGAGAGAAGCCGAAACCTTTTTGTCGCTTGCTGGTTCCGATTGTGGAATAGCAAACGTAAACCTTGGTACTTCAGGTGCTGAAATTGGTGGTGCATTTGGTGGAGAAAAAGATACCGGTGGCGGACGTGAATCTGGTTCTGATGCCTGGAAAATATATATGCGCCGACAAACAAATACTATAAATTATGGTGCAGAACTTCCTTTAGCACAAGGAATCAAGTTCGATATTTAATATTATAAAAAATTGTTCACGGTGTTTTTCATAAATGGATACTCCGTGAACAATTTTTCATGTTTTAAAACTTAATTAACCCAATTGAAATTTTTTTACTTTTGTAATATCTTCTACTATGAAATATCTATTATTAATAACATTCATTTCGGTTATCACACTTTTTTCCTGTAATAATCAGAACTCCAAGGATGTAAACGGAAAAAGTAAACTTGAAATAACTCAGGATAGTTTAAAAAATATAAGTTCGGGCACAGATGCCCAGGAGGAGTTAAATATAAATATGGATATGACTTTGAGCGAAGTGTCCAAAAAAAATTCTATTAATTTAAATTATCTTAAAACCGAATTAGGAATACCTACTAGTTTAAATCACGACTATCAACTTAAAACTATAAGCAAAAATTTCAAATTTGATATTAAAGATATTGAGAGAATAATCAAACAATATCATAGTGATAAAAGAGCACGGATAAAAAATAATGTTTCTAAATCATCAAAAAAATAAACTAAATATTATGAAAAAGGTAATTTCTGTTATTATTGCTTTGGTAACGATAATAAGTATCGAGACTTTTGCTCAGGAAGATGTAAGCAAACAAGAAAAAGGCTATGTATTTACTGATGAAATTTCTATACCCCACACTGCTGTTCGAAACCAATATCGTTCAGGAACGTGTTGGAGTTTTTCAGGCTTATCATTTATTGAGGCTGAAATTTTAAGGGAAACAGGAAAAACATATGATCTTTCAGAAATGTTTTGTGTTAACCATACTTATTCTGATAAAGCTGAAAAATATGTACGTACTGCAGGAAATTTAAATTTTGGTTCAGGTGCAGAATTTACAGATGTATTTAATGTAATTAAGAACTATGGAATAGTTCCGGAAGAAGTTTATTCAGGCTTGGAATATGGTACTGAACTACACACTCATGGTGAACTCGATGTGCTTTTAAAATCTTATGTGGATGCCATTATTAAAAACAGAAACAAGAAATTGACCCCTGTATGGCATGATGGTTTCAACAAGGTATTAGATACATATTTAGGTGATATTCCTGAGACTTTTACCTTTGAAGGTAAAGAGTATACTCCTGCCACTTTTCGCGATATGTTAGGAATTGATATGGATGATTATATGGAGTTTACATCATATACGCATCATCCTTTTTATGAGGCTTTTGCAATAGCAATACCCGACAATTGGTTATGGGCAAGATGGATGAACATTCCTATAGGTGAAATGATGGATGTTATTGATAACTCATTGGAAAAAGGCTATACTGTGGCCTGGGGTGCCGATGTTTCAGATAAAGGATTTTCATGGAAAAACGGTGTGGCAATAATTCCTGATATTGAAAAATCTGATTTGGAAGGAACTGAAAAAGAAAAATGGGAAACATTAACGGAAAAGGAAAAGGCAAAAGCCGCTTACAGTTTTGACGGACCTGCTAAAGAGAAGGTAATTACCCAGGAAATGCGACAGCAAGCCTATGATAATTACACAGTTACCGATGATCATGGAATGTTGATAGTTGGAACTGCAACTGATCAGCTAGGTAATAAATATTACAAAATTAAGAATTCCTGGGGTACTGAAGGACATGTTTATGAGGGCTACTTTTACGCCTCCGAATCTTATGTTAAATTGCAAACCATTGGTATAGCAGTAAATAAGAATGCAGTCCCAAAAGAGATAATGAAAAAGATAAAATAAATTTCAATAATTTTATTGTTAAGAAGCACCAAAATTTTTTGTATTTTGGTGCTTCTTTAATTAATACTCATCTACTTTAGAAATGACAATTATAAAATCGTCAATAATAAGTAGCTTTGAAACTTAGAATTAACTAATTTTACCAAAAATCGCTGGAATAACTAAAATGAAGAAAACTGCTATTATTGTGGATGACGAAAATGCTGGTTTGGAGCACTTAAGTCGTTTATTGGGGTATTGTTCTGATGTTCAACTTATAGCATCCACAACAATACCAGAAGAAGCTATAGGACTTATTACCCAAAATAAACCAGATGTATTATTTTTAGATATTGAAATGCCTCGTATCAGTGGGTTCGAAATACTAGAAATCACCAGAAATCAAGGATTGATGCCATATGTAGTGTTTACAACAGCCTATAGCCAATATGCAATAAAAGCCATAAAAGAGAATGCCTTTGATTATCTGCTAAAACCTATTGATATTGAGGAACTTAAAATAACTCTTGATAGAATTGATGACTTAGTAAATACTCCTAATTTATATCCAAATAATCTGACAAAAACTTTAAGCCGTCGCGAATTGCAAATTCTCGAGTTAATCGTAGAGGGTAAAACAAGTAAGGAAATAGGGGAGGAGTTATATATATCAAAAGTTACAGTAGATACACATAGAAGAAACATACTTGAGAAAACGAAAGCTAAGAGTACTGCTGATTTGATTTCAACTATTTTATTAAAATAAGCAGAACTTCTGTTTTTATTAACCAAAAAATACTACAAATATGCAGTTAAAAATTGTTATTATTGATGATAACTTTGCAGAACGGTCCCGACTTGTAAAACTATTGAGTTATTGCGATCCAATAAATTATAATGTATATCAATGTGAATCTGATAATGCTGTTAAATTAGTTGAAGAGGTGCGACCTGATCTTATTTTTATAGAAATTATTATGAAAAATATTTCAGGTTTTGATATTGTAAAATCAATTTCAAGTTCAGGAAGCAAGGCTACTATCATTTATGTTCATAATTCAGATAAATACGCCATAAAATCCATAAGAAATCATGCTTTCGACTACTTGATTAAACCTGTAAATATAGATGAATTGAAAAAATGTATAACTAGATTCTTAAACGAGAATAATGCTATTGATAATGGTGATGTACTGGATATAAGTAAACTTTCCTCTAGAGAGATAGATGTACTAAAACAAATAATTAATGGTTTAAGTTCCAAGGAGATAGCTCGTAAATTGAATATTAGTATTAACACTGTAAACTCTCATAGAAGTAGTTTGTTGAAAAAATGTAATGTTAAAAATGTAGCTGAATTAATGAATAAATCAAGAAATTTATTTATTTGATATACTTTTTTATTTAACTTGCATACCTAATTCATTTTAGATATTTTTGACAATTAATAATAATTTATTTATCGACTATGGAATTAAGTACACGTTTTATTAAAACTACACTCATATTAATAACGGTTGGAATTTGGGTTATAGTTTTCCAAAATGCTGGAATTTTTCCTAGTATAGCACCCCAAAAAATAACTTCTGATGACCCCATAGTAGTTACAGGAGAGGTAGATGTAAATAATACAGTTACTGTAAAAGGTCGTGTTAATACCAATATAGAAAGTATTAATGGCTATAGTAAATTTTACAAAGATCCTCGTACCGGTGAATATTATGTGATTCCTATCACAGATCCATACGAATAATATGCTTTTTACCTAATTTTTGTTAATTCTATTTAATTACTTTTGTCCTTTATTATAATAATTAGAGTTATTAAGTGAAAAGGATAATTGTTGCATTTTTTATTTTCTTTTTTTTAGGATCTTTTGCTTCTGCTTATGATACTATTGGCCAGATGGATACTACATCTTTTAATGAAGACAGTGTAGAAAAAGTTTATTATTTCTACGATTTGGCAAATAACTTTAAGAAAACTAATTTAGACCTTGCAGTATTCTATAATAAAAAAGCACTTAAACTTGCAAACAGAATTAAATCTCCTGAAGCTTGTGCGCTTACCAATGAGTTGATGGGTGAGCTGTTTCAAAAAGGTAATAACCTGCAGCCTTCAATAAATTATTATTTGATCAGTGCCCGTATTTATGAGAATAATAATAACCTGAAAAAACTTGCAGGAGTTTATTCTAAACTTGGTGAGTTATATTATGGCGATAATTTTAATCTGGAAAAATCTCATACATATTACGATAAAGCCCTTGGACTTGCCATTCAAATTGATGATAAAAACTTAATAGCGACTATTTATAATAGAATCGGTGGAATCTTTTTTTATCAATCGAGCTATGATGAGTCTCTAGAATATTATCTAAAAGCCTATGATTTATGGAAAACTTTAAATAATGAGGAGGGTATTGCTCGGTCATTAAATAATATTGGTGAAATTTATCGCAAAAAGAACAATCTAAAACTCGCTTATGATCATTACCTAAGAAGTTTGGAAATCAATCAAAGTATTGGAGCTGTTCGTCAAACAGCTGTAAACTATGAAAATATTGGGATGATTAAGAGTGCTGAGGGAAATACCGCCGAAGCGTTTGATTATTATCAAAAGAGTTTAAATATATATTCGGATAATAGCTTTGTGGACGATAAACTGCAAATACTCATCCTAATGGGAAAGGAATACTTAAAAATAGACCTGAAGGAAAAAGCTTTAAAATATTTTACAGAAGCTTATAATTCATCACTAAAAAATAACGATCTCGATAAACTTGCGGAATCCTCACTGGGTTTGAGCAATGTGTTAGAAAGAACAGGGGATTTTAAAAGTTCTCTTCAGTATTATAAAATACATTCCCAAACTAATGATTCGATTGTGGCAAAGCAAAAACTTGATCAGATGGCAATCATGCAGATTAACTTTTTGAATGACCTTAACACCAAGGAGTTGGAGATTAAAGAAAACCAAATATCCCTTTATGAAAAGCAGCAACGAATTGATTTGATTAACTTTAGATTTATGGTTTTTGTAGTTCTTGTTATTATAATAGCTGCTGTTTTGATAGTAGTTAGACAAAGGCTGCAAGCAAAAGAAGATAAACTTATAAGGCATAAGAACCTTGAACTGCATAAAACACAGCAGGAGTTAATGAAAACAGAATTAAAAAGTAAAGATAGTGATCTGGTAAATTTCGCATTACATCTGATTCAAAAAAATAATTTGCTAAGTCAACTCAAGGAAGATTTAAAAAAACTTGCCCAGGAAACTGATGATGAAACCTCTAAACGCTTACGGGAGTTAATTATGCACCTTAAGCAAAGTCTTCAATTGGATAAGGAAAAGAAAGAGTTCCAAAATAAAGTGGATAGAAATTATGCAGAATTCTTTACCCGTCTCAAAAATAAATACCCCTCGCTTACAAAAAATGAAGAACGCCTATGTGCTATGCTTCGTCTGAACTTGAGTTCCAAGGAGATAGCATCACTTAACAATACATCAGTCAAAGCTGTCGAGATGGGCAGATATCGACTTCGTAAGAAATGTAGTGTTGAAAATAATCAGGAGTTATCAGGTTTCTTAAACATGATTTAAAGGATATGTAGAAGTATCGCAAATTGTAAATAACACTTAAACAGAGTGTTAAATAATTTATTGTAGAGTTTCAAGGCCTGTTTGTTTCGATAAAATTTCAATATGTAGAAGTCTTGTAGAAGTAAAATTAATTGTTAATTAATTCTAAAAATATATGTTTGTGCTGGATTTAACCAAATCAAATAATAATGAAAGGAAATGTTACATTACAACCAGAGGAGTTAATTAAAGGATGCATTAAAGGCAATCGCCTGGCACAAAATAAATTTTACGATAAATATTCGTCTCTTTTATTTGGAATCAGTTTGCGATATGCCAAAAACCGTACCGATGCTGAAGACATACTTCAGGAAAGTTTTATTAAAATTTTCAAGTACTTAAAAGATTTTCGTGGCGAAGGAGCGCTTGAAGGATGGATGAGAAGAATTATCGTTACTACCGCCTTTAATTTTTACAAAAGGAAATCACATATAAACAGCAATATTGAACCTGAACATGTTAGAATTCCCGTTACTGGTGATAATGAAGTAGTATCTAAAATGTCGCATGATGAATTGTTAGATATTATTAGTGGGCTACCAAACGGATATAGAATGGTTTTTAATATGAATACCTTTGAAGGATATTCACATAAGGAGATAGGAGAGATGATGAACATTTCCGTTAATACGTCTAAATCGCAACTTTCCAGAGCTAAATCATCACTGCAAAAAACTATAACAAACCTATTTCATATTGAAGAACAAAAGATCCACTTATCAATGGTGGCTTGTTAAAATAAAAATTAATTAAAACTTTATACTATGAAAAAAATTTACTTATTGGCAGTTATGCTTTTTGCGGGATTATTAGGTTATTCCCAAGTATTAGTTGACGAGGATTTCAGTTCTGGTCAAATGCCACCTTCCGGGTGGACTATTGATGGCTTTAATAGTCAGTGGTCGAATGATGATAGTAATCAGGCTGGCGGTACCGCTCCTGAGGCACATTTTCTTTACGTAAGTTCTGTTGGAGTTTCACGTTTGGTTTCTCCGGCTGTTGACTTAACTGGTCAATCATCAGTAACTTTACGTTTCAAACATTATTATGATAACTATAGTGGTACAGATCCTAAAATTGGTGTTGCAACCCGTTCAGGTGGTGGCGATTGGAATGTAGTTTGGGAAGTTGGACCTGCCGGTGATATAGGCCCTGAAACACAACTTCTTGAAATTGACAATTCCGATGTTGGAGCTGCTGATTTTCAGTTTTGTATCTATATTGATGGCAACTTCTATAATATGGATAACTGGTATATAGATGATATTAACTTGTATATCCCGTATAACTTAGATGCAGAACTATCATCTATAAATTCACCTGTATTTACTAGTGGCCCCACAGAAGTTACAGGTACTGTATCTAATTTTAGTCAGAACTTTATAGTATCGCTCGACATTAACTGGCAGGTTGCTGATGGTCCGGTAAATGAAACCAATATTGTGGGTATTGCAATAGGAACTGGTGATTCATACGACTTTGTATGTGATCAACTATTCGATTTTCCCATTGGATCTTACGATTTAAATGTTTGGATTGCAGGTGTTAATGGTGGTGATGACGATTTCGAAGGAAATAACTCACTCACAAAAACAATTAATGTGGTAAGTAATACTACCGACAGAACTCCTTGTTTTGAGGAGTTTACAAGTTCAACTTGTGCCCCTTGTGCCACATTTAACTCTAGTTTTGTACCTTGGTGTGAAACAAATGCTGATGATATTGCGCTTGTAAAGTATCAAATGAGCTGGCCTGGAGCCGGTGACCCATATTATACTGAAGAAGGTGGTGTAAGAAGAGGATATTACGGTGTTTCATGGGTGCCATGGTTAGTTGCCGATGGTAGCCAAATTGAAACAAGTATGTCAGATGTAAATAGTTTCTTTAATGAGTCATTAGCTAATCCTGCTTTTGTAAGTTTGGTTAGTTCACATAGTGTTAATGGTACTACTATTGATATCAATGCTACTGTTCTTCCTTTTGCTGATTTAACAGGAAGTAAAGTTCATATTGTTGTTTTCGAATACCTTACAACAGGAAATGTAGCTTCAAATGGAGAAACAGAATTCGAAAATGTAATGATGAAAATGGTTCCAAATGCTAATGGTAATTCAGTAGATTTTATTGATCGTGAACCTGTTACATTTACTGAACAAGTTGATCTTGCAGGTACCAATGTTGAGGAATTTGATGACCTTGGCGTTATTATTATTGTTCAGGATGATGCTTCTGCTTCTGTTTATCAGTCGGGCTATAGTATGGAAGATGCTGTATATTCAACTGAAGCCAGGTTAGATGCTGTTAATGTTGACGGTGAACCAATGCCTGATTTCGATTCAGATGTTTATGAGTACTACATAGAACTCCCTGAAGGTACTACAGAAGTGCCAGTTATTGATGGTGTACCTTATGAGGCAAATGAAACTGTTGTTGTTGTTCCTGCAACTGAATTACCAGGAACTTCTGTAATTGATGTTTATGCAGAAGATTTATCAACTCATATACGATATACTTTCAATTATACTGTTGCTGTTGGTGTTGATGAGATTGCTAATTCAAAAATTAAACTTTATCCAAATCCAAGTAATGGGCAGTTTTATATCAGTGGTCTGGAAGGCGATTCTGATGTAAGTATATTCGATGTTACAGGAAAGAAACTTCATGAATTTGAAAATGTAAATGGTAAAATTGATGCTTCCGATTTGGTAAATGGTATATATTTTATTCAAATAACTTCCGAAAAAGGCATTGTAAGCAAACGCATTACAATAAATAAATAAATTTTTTTAAGTGTAGTAAAAGCCGTCTGGCCTTAGGCCAGACGGCTTTTTTTATTAAAATTTGTGAATGAAAAATTTATAATGGCTATTATTGCATTTTGTTAGGTACTTTTGCAAACTTTTAAATTGAATATTTATAAATAATATTATTTCATTTATGAAGCCTACTTTATTAATATTAGCAGCGGGAATAGGAAGTCGTTATGGGGGAGTAAAACAAATGGATCAAATAGGTCCTTCAGGTGAAAGCATTATTGATTATTCTGTTTACGACGCCCTTAGAGCCGGCTTTAAAAAAGTTGTATTTGTTCTGAATCCCAAAATTATTGAAGATTTTAAAGATGTTTATGAGAACAGATTAAAAGGAAAAATCGAAACCGAATATATTTTACAGGAAATTTCAAATATTCCTCATGGAATTGAATATAATACACAAAGAATTAAACCATGGGGAACTGCACATGCTGTAATGGTAGCCAAAAATTATATTAAGGAGCCATTCGCCGTAATAAATGCTGACGATTTCTATGGAAAAGAAGCCTATGAGGTTATGTCGGGTTATCTAAGTCAACTTGAAAACGACTCCACTAACTATTCTATGGTGGGTTACCGACTTAAGAATACATTATCAGAAAACGGAAGCGTTTCTCGAGGTATATGTAGTCAGGAAAATGAGTTTTTAAGCGATGTAGTGGAAAGAACAAAAATATATCCTGAAAACTCAAAAATAATATTTGAAGAAGATGGAAGTAAAAATGAAATTTCCGGAGAATCTATAGTTTCAATGAATTTTTGGGGATTCTCTCCAAAGTTTTTTGTTCAAATGGAAGACGACTTTAGGAAATTTATTACTCTTAACTCTAATAATCTAAAAGCTGAGTTCTACATTCCATTTGTAGTTAATAATCTTATAGAATCAAATGAGGCTAAAGTAAAAGTGCTGACTAGTGAATCTTCCTGGTTTGGAGTAACTTATAAAGAAGATAAGGAAGAGACTATCAAGCGAATAAACAGCCTTGTGGAGGAAGGTAAATATCCTTCAAAATTATGGTAATCAAAAATATAATAAAATGAAAACAATAATTTATACAACATTATTCACGCTTTTTTTATTTGTTAGCGGAACTTTAAACGCACAAATTCGTTCAAAAGGAAGTGACCAAATTCATACTAAGGAAAAAAAAGTAGTTAATACTACCAGAAAAGCCGATCTCAATAATTATAAGAATAGCATGTTCATCATTGATAATGCCTATAAATCCAATGATACAAATAAAGTTATTTTAGGGGTAAATAATATTAAGTTACTGGCAAAAAAAGAACTTGACCGAGTAAATAACAACCTAATTGATTTATTTGCTATTGGCTCTAAGTCGGATAATATAAACAAGCAAATACAAAATTTGGAGAAAAGAATTAAAATGATGCAACAGCGTTATCAGATATTCTCACAGGCAAATCTCGACATGGATCCAAGATCCAAGACTTCTATTAATGCTTATAGTTGTATGAAGCAATTTGGTGAGTATATGGAGCAAAATTTAAATGAATTCGATTTGGCTCATAAAGTCGATGATCAAAATAAATCTACGCCAGCTGAGGTAGATATTAAACTTGATAAAACTGTGGGGGGAGGTATGATAAGTTCAAAGTCTTCTAATACTAAAAGTAGAAGAAATAGGGAAGTTAAAAATCCCGAGATTAAAAAATATATTGATAATCAGAGACTTAATATTTCAGTAATCAGTAGGAAATCCCGGGAATTAGTTAAGAGTTTATCGGAAAAAGATTTAGAAAAGGCAAACAACATTAAGCAAAAACTGAGCATTGATATGCAAAAGACAATGGATGTGGACAAGTCAATGTCTAAACGTATTGAAAATGAAGAGTTTAAAGATTTAGAAATAGATAATAGCCAACTTAAAAACACTATTGATGAAGAAACTAAATTAATAGAAGAATTTAAAAAATTGAGTATTCCGAAAGACAACAGTAGAATAATGACAGTTATAAACGACTTTAACCGACTTAAGAGATATTTATAGCAAATATTCAAAATTCTTTAATATCTTTATACTTCAATTTTAATTTATGCAAGAAGACAACTTCGACTTAATAAGGCCATATACAAATGAGGAAGTGCGCGAAGCAATTCCAAGAATTATTAATGATTCGGGATTTAAACCGATGATGAATTTTCTTTTTGATGAAGATGAGCAGAAAGTTGTTACAGAGGCTCTTAGAAATT
>JBFFLX010000031.1:0-29335 GCA_041554435.1 Bacteroidales bacterium | reverse complement strand
GATATAATTTAAGTGGTGATATTTATGAAGTACATCAGGATGGAGTTTACAGATATTCTCTGGGGGGATTTTTTAATTATAGGGATGCTTATCAATATAGCCAAAGCCTTAAGAGTAAGGGGCTTGTAGATGCATTTGTTGTGGTTTACAAAGATGGTAAGCGAATACAACTTACTAAAGAAATGAAATCCAACTAATAGAAAATTTGTTTACCATTTTTTATGGTAAAAATTCTTTCATCATGAAATGGACCACTTTCTAATATCCTGTAAAGAGTATTATCCGGCAACTCAATTTTATAGCCACCTTCAGTGAATTTAAAATTTTCAATCAACTTCCATTCAAAATCCCAATAGTATATTTTGTACTCTTCAAAGTTTATTAACTTTCCTTTTGGAGAATAATGAGTTAGTTTAACTAATTCATTTTTACCAGATGATTTAAAATACTCCTGCCTATTATCCTTAAGAATAAAGGGAAAATCGATTGCTATACTTTGATTATTTTCCCATTTCACCGGAAGATAGAGTTTGTTGTCGGCCAGATTATTGAACTTAATTTGAGAGTTTTTGTTTAGCGACCAGTCAACGGGCTTCCATTGTCCATCATTGTAGACTGACATATATAAATATTTATTAAGTTCTTTTGTTTTGGATTTAAAAGAGGATGTTAAATTGTAAGAATTACTGACATCGGTATAATTAAAGTGCCCCAAAAAACCCGGAGTGCTTTCTTTAACATTTTTAATCGCAAACAGGCTGTTAGTATCCTGAGAGAAAGTTCTTCTGTAAACCTTAGCAATGGAATTTTGCAACAAATTATGTAGTCTTCCATTTTCGATATCCAATAATATCAAATCTCCATCAGGACTCATTACACTTGTCCATGCATATATCCCATTGGTATCGGTTAAAGCCGGAGTATAATCAATAGAAGCAGCAATTCCCAAACTTCTGAGTGCTTTAACTTTTAACATATTTATCGTCTCCAGGTTTCCTTTACCTTTCTTTAGTAATTGGTCGATTGTTGGATTTTCTACTGATATAACATAACGTTCATCATATTTAAGCATTGAATTGATTTTATTATTTATCAACTCCACATTTGTTCTTAAATCAATATTAGTATCTAATTTAAAATATGTACTGAGTTTTTTTCTAAAGGGCTCTGCTGTCTCATTTTCAGCGCGATATGGTAGAATATACTCTTTAAAAGTTTCAAAATCATAATCCAGATAGGGCTTGTTTTTATAATAGGTTTCGAAGGCGTAAAAAAGATTGTCGGTTAAAAATTTAGCATTCAGACGTTTAAAATCCAAAGAAAATGAGTCGGCTTTGTAAACTAATTTCCCCTTAGATTTTTCTAAACTATCCTTATAAAGTATAATATTTTCTAGATTCTTAAATGATTCAGGCTTTAATTTATATATGTTATCTGCACTATCCTTTAAATTGTAAAATGCGGAGTAATTGCTTGTTAAGTTACTTACAATAAAATAGCATGCCTGTAATTTGAGGCTGTCTCCACTTTCCATACTTTTGAGTATAAACCTGTTGATTTGAGGTTTGTTTAAGCCAGAAACGCCTATTACTGATACCACATCTTCAGGCAAACCTGGCCTTTTTGATTTTAGGCAAGCCTGAAAAGACAATATGATTATCAATGAAATAACTATGATGAAGATTTTACTATTTCTATTGAACATGCTAAACTATTGTATAATATAAATACAAATATAGTTTAATCTAAATCAATTCCATAGAGTCGGAGGGTAGCCATCCAATACTGCCATCTTTTATTTTAACTTTATTCCAGTTATCCAGTTTATCGATGATTTTAACTTTTGTTCCTTCATGAACAACAAACAAATCAACAGAATTTTTTGTGGGAGAACTTTTAACAGTAATAGTTGGTGTAAATATTATGGCTTCCTTATTTTCTTTACTAAAATAATATTTCTGCGATGCAAAACCAAAACTTCCTAATGCTGCAATGAATATTAATACGGTTATATAAAAGACGAACTTTTTCTTTGATCGTGATCGGGATAACAGAAAAACGCCTAAAGAGATAAGAAACAATATCCATATAAGAATTGAAATTATTGCCCATGTATTTGTACTATATAGGTCGTAAAAATAATTCCACCACTGCTTATAAAACAATTGAGGCACATTCTCAATTTTATCCACTATCATACTATTAGTAATGCTGAGATTATATTTTATATCCTCATCGTTTGGTGAAAGTTTTAGGGCTTTCTCGTAATACAATATCGCTTCGGGAAGATTATTATTTTTAAAATATGCATTGCCCATATTAAAATATAATTCTGAAGAATGCAGTTTCTGATTAAGTATAGCCTTGTATAATACTATTGAAGAGTCGTAAAGGCCTTCATTGTATAATTTATTAGCCTTTTCAAAGCTTGAATTATTTTGAGAAAAGGAATGCAAACTTCCTAAAATCAATATAATAACTGATATATATTTTACAATTGCTTTCATAAAAATCTATTTTAACGCCTTTTCGGCCAAAGTAATTGCATTTAAACTATCCTTATATATGCTCATCATTTTACTCTTTGAATCTCCTGGTGCAAATCTTGCAAATTCTATATTGTTCAGAGCATTTACAAAACCATCTGTAATTTCGTTATCAACATTTTTAGACGACAATATTTCAATAACGTTTTCGATAGAAAGTTCAGCCTGACTTATGAGGAATTTATCTGAAAGATAGCCCCATATAGCCTGAGCAAGTTCGTTATAAAATTCTTTGTCCTTATTCTCTTTCATCAGTTTCTCCGCCTTTGCCAATTTCGTTTTTGCTATTTTATTGGCCTTTTTAGTTTTCATTAAAGCGGTATTCCCTTTTCTTTTCCTTTGATTTTTAATTGCAATTACTGTTATTGTCAATATAATCAATGGAAGAATAGTAGACAAATAATACAATAGACTGCCAAAAATATAACTGTCTTTTTCAGTTAATTCAAAAGTTCCCTGCTTGATGTGCCTGATATCTTTGCCTATATATTGTATGTCTTCCTGTGCTGAGCGGCTGTATGAAATTCCTCCACCGTTGCCTCCCTGACCTTTTTCTACATGCAAATTATATCCTCCGGTATTAATTATATGGTATTGCTCATCTGCAGGATCAAAATAGCTAAATTCCAAAGGATCTATTTCAAAATCTCCCGGATTCCTGGCGATTGCCAGATATTCAATTTTTTTTGAACCCGAAATGCCATTTAAACTGGTGTTTATACTATTATTAATCTTCGGATCATAAGTCTCAAAATCAGGAGGGAAATTTACTTTTGGCGGATTTATTAATTCGAGATTTCCAACGCCAGATAGTTTTAAAGTTAAGTTTATGGCGTCGTTGGTTGTAATACTATCATGATCTATATCCGATTTAAAAGAAAACTTACCAACTGCACCAGTAAAACTATCAGGTTTTCCTACTTGAGGAAGCGGTTTCACATTAACTTCAATTTTCTTTGATTGTAGGAAAACTTCAATATTTTTTATGTTTCGGTTGAAAAAGGGATCGTTAAAAAAGTCTTCAAAGGGGTCTCTGCTTCTCCTTCTTTTGGCTTGTAGCTGTACTTGAGCAACGCATTTTAACTCAGTAGGTTCTATGGTGAGTTTGCCACTTTTTTGTGCGAATAATGCATATTTGCTAATGTCGGCAACTATATACTCTTCACCGTTAATAATCTCTTTACTTTGTCTTAATTGTTTGTCTTTTTCGTTTAAACTTTTCGACCAAAAACCTTCATAGGATGGTGACTTTTCCATACTTAAGTTAGATACACCAACTCTTGTATAAATTCTGTTGGTTACAATTATTTGTTCTCCCTGATACGGGTTTTTATCGCTAATAATTGTTCTTAAAAAAACATCTTCATCACTTATCTGACCATCAGTAGAACTGGTATTCCCGGTTTCGCCTGGTTTATTTGTATTTGAAGTTCTTTTTTCAACCTGAATTTTTAAAGAATTAGAAGCGATAGTTTTTCCATCAACCTCTATTGTGGCAGGTGAAATCGTAAATTCTCCTTCCTCCGAAGCGGTTACTAAATAAGTATAAGTTTTTGTGACAGACTGTTCGTATTTACCGTTAAAATACTGAATAGATGAACTTTGTGATGTGTTAGGTCCTGATAGTTTATGAAGTTTACCAAAATTTGGTGAATGGAAATTGCTGCCATCGGCATTAATTTCATAAACTACACTAAATCTTTCTCCTACACTTACAATTTGTTTCGCGCTGGCATTTAGTTTCACATCATTTTGAGCATTGAGCGAAATCAGGCTAAATGTCAGGGATACTAACAATAATATATATTTCTTTATGTTCATTTTTTTAGTCACTACAAAAATATAATTAATTATACATCAATACTCATATTTTATTACCAGTCGATTTCAGTTTTTGATGATTTAGCAGCCTTTGCTTTTGCCTTTTGAAGTTTTTGCAAAGTTTTCTTTTCATCATTCTTTAGTGCATCGAGCATGCGCTGAGCGTCCTTTTTACTTATCTGCTGTGGCTGCTGATTTTGCTGATCCTTTTTTTGATCCTGGTTTTGTCCCTGCTGATCTTTCTGTTTATCCTGATCTTTTTTATCTTTATTATTCTGATCGTCGTTTTTCTTATCCTTATTATCGTCTTTTTTATCCTTGTTTTTATCTTTGTTTTGGTCTTTATTCTCGTCTTTGTTCTGATCTTTATTCTGATCTTTATTCTGATCTTTATCTTTATCCTGATCCTGATTTTTTTGCTGTTGCTGTTGCTGAATCATTTTCTGTCGGGCATATTCATAATTATATTTAGCCTCCTGATTATCAGGTTGTAATCGCAAGGAATTTTTATATGCTTCCATGCTCTCTTTATATTTTTTCTGGCTTAATAAACTATTGCCCAGATTGTAATATGAGTCGGCTTTAACATTTTTTTCTTTGGCTATTTCTGCCGTTTCGTTATACAATTTTCCAGATTCTTCATAATTATCCTGTTTATACATCGCACCTGCCAAGTTGAATTTACCTTTATCATATACAGGATTCTTGTCTACGGCCTTACGGTATTCTATTTCTGCCTCAGAAAATTTATTCTCTTCGAATTGTTTATTACCTTTCCGCACAAGTTTTTTCTCACTCTGAGCATTAATTCCCACCCAAAGTGTTGCAAAAACTACTATCAACAGATATTTAATCAATTCTTTCATCTTTAATTATTTTTCTATCTTTCCAAATAAATCGAATTTTCTTGCCCATTTACTCCTGCGTTTATTAATAAGGAGTTCAATTAATAATATTAAAATGGCAGCAAAAATATATAGTTGAAAACGATGTTCATAGTCGGTGAATTGTTTGGTTTCTATTTCTTTTTTTTGAATACTATTTATTTCATCAAAAATTTTACTAAGCCCACTACTTCCGTTATTTGCTCTTGAATATGCTCCATTACCTGCTGCGGCTATCTGTCGCAACATATCTTCATTGAGTTTGGTAACAACGGTTTTGCCCTCTTTATCTTTTTTAAAGCCTGTTTGGCCACCGTAATCATTATATAATGGGATAGGTGATCCATCGGGCAAGCCCATACCAATTGTAAATACTTTTATTCCTTGCTCAAGGGCTTTTGAGGATGCACCTACAGCATCATCTTCATGATTTTCACCATCAGTAATAATTATTATAGCTTTGTTATGTTCCTTTTCGTCAAATGATTCAACCGACATATTTATGGCTTCCCCAATTGCAGTTCCCTGTGTGGGAACAATTTTAGTGTCGACAGCCGAAAGGAAAAGTTTTGCTGCTGAATAATCTGTTGTAAGTGGCAGTTGTTTATAAGCATGTCCAGCGAAAACTATTATTCCAATTCTGTCACCCTGCAATCTGTCAATTAAATTAGAAATTGCCATTTTTGAACGTTCCAGTCTGTTTGGTTTTATATCTTCTGCCATCATAGAGTTTGAAACATCCAAAACCAACATCAGGTCGATACCTTCACGCTTTACTTTTTCCAGTTTAGATCCTATTTTTGGGTCTACTAATCCAATTACAAGAAACACCAATGCCAAAAGAAGTAATACAAACTTTAAAGTGTTTTTGGTATCTGAAGTATTAGGATTTATTCCTTGCAATTGCTTAGGGCTACTAAAATTTTTTGATGCCGATCTTTTCCAGGAATTATATGCCATATATACACCTAAGAAGATAACTCCAATAAGAAGAAACCAAAAATAATCTATGTTTTCAAATCTAATCATCAATATTGCATTTTTTTAATATCAGGGAAACTTCCTGAAAACCATAAATTTTAATAATACTTCCAAAACAAATAAACCCAATGCCCAAAGTGCAAATGGCATAAATTGTTCGTGTTTTTTCTTAAATTCCTGAATGTCAATTTTGGATTTTTCCAACTGATCAATTTCATTATATATTGCTTTTAGCGAAGTATTGTCCTGTGCCCTGAAGTACTGTCCACCGGTTTTTTCAGCAATTTGTTTTAATAGATCCTCATCAATCTGGACCTCAACATTTTGCATTTGTACTCCGTAAGGTGTTTGCATAGGATAGGGAGCATATCCCTGAGTTCCAACGCCAATGGTATACACACGTATACCATAAAGTTTCGCTAGTTCGGCTGCCGATCGTGGGTCGAGAGAGCCCGAGTTATTAACCCCATCAGTAAGAAGTATTATTACTTTTGATATAGCTTGCGAATCTTTTAACCTACTAACAGAAGTTGCCAAACCATCACCTATGGCTGTTCCATCTTCAATTATCCCACTTTCGATTTCCCTAAATAGTGAATAAATCATCTGATGATCGGTTGTAAGAGGAACCTGAGTGAAAGCTTCTCCGCTAAAAATAACCAATCCAACCCTGTCGTTTGGTCGTTTGGAAATAAAATCTTTGGACACAGATTTTGCAGCTTCCAGCCTGTTTGGTTTAAGGTCGCGGGCAAGCATACTGCTGGAAACATCCAGAGCCATTACTATATCGATACCTTCAATATTTATATTTTGTTTTGACGATACCGACTGTGGCCTTGCGAGTGCAATAATTAATAGCGATAATACCACTAATCGTATAACAAAAAGTAAATGAGATAAATATGTTTTTGAACTTTTAGGCATATCCTGAAAAACTTTGTTGCCCGAGAAAACCAATTCAGGCTCCATTTTTCTGTGACTGAACCAATACCATACAATAAGTACAGGTATTATTACCAATAACCACAGATACTCAGGATTTGCCCATTCTTCATAATTAAACATCAGCACCTCCTTTCTGATTATTTGATGGCGTCTCTTCAACTTTTACAATCTTTGTTTCCTGAACAAAGTCAACACAATGTGAAATACTCAGGTCGTTCTCCAAAGGTGTTGGTTGTGATTTCGCAAACTTTACCAAATCCGACAATTCAAAAACTGAATTTATCTTGGATAAAGCCTCTTTATTTTCTAAATGAGATTGTAATTCATCCATGATTTCATCAGAAGTCATTTCTATGGCATTAAAATTAAATCTTCTGTTAAGGTATTCTCTCATAATATCTGTCAGTTGAGAGTGATATTCCTTAAGTTTCCCCTGCTGCCATACCTTTGCCAAACGTAATTCATCAAGTTTTTCAAGTGCAACCACATCTGCCGGTCTGAGGGGCTTTGGTTTAGGAGCAAATAATGGTTTGTTATTTTTCCGTTTTGTGATAAACCAAATTAACACTACTATTAATGCAATCAATGCAATGCCACCTAAAGCCCAGGGTAAAATTTCCATAAATGTATATGGCTCTTTGTATGGCAGAACGATTGGTTTGATGGCTTGTGTTGTATCCACAACTGGTGTGTTTACCTGTAAATATATTGGGGGGCTGCTATTTGTTAATTTTAGTAATGTATCTGTTCCAAAACGAAAGGTGTATGATGGTACTTCAAAATAACCCGAATCGAAAGAAGTAATTGTAAGTTTCTGATTTAAAACCATCTGTGTATCGGTAAAACTGGTATCAATTTTACTTTTATTAATTACTTCCAGATGTTTTGTCAGCGTATCTCCAATTTGTGGCCAGATGAAATTTGATCCTTTTGGGATTTTTAAACCAATTTCAAGTTTTGTTTGGTCACCAATCATAATGGCATTTGTATCGAGTACAGAATATGCCTCTGTGTCTTGCGCAACAACAAATTTACCTAGCAAAATGGCAATTACAATTATTATATATTTTATTGACTTCGTTATCATTTTATAAATGATTTATCTTCTTGACTCACGTTTCTTAAATAAATTCATTAAAGGCCTCACATAATCTTCGCCTGTGTATACCTTTACCATATCAATACCAAAGCGGGCAAACTGTTTATCAATTTCCTGTCGTTTTCTTGCTGTCCAGTTAGCAATATGTTCTCTAACTTTTCTGCTGGATGTGTCAACCATTACTGTTTTCCCGCTTTCTGCATCCATCATATTTACAAGGCCAATATTTGGCATATTAGTCTCTCTTTTATCAGTCACTCTGATTGCTATTAAATCATGTTTATGATTTGCAATCTGAATTGCCTTTTCATATCCATCACTCATAAAGTCGGAAATTAAAAATGCAGTTGACTTTTTCTTTATTGCATTGGTTAAATACCTTAGTGCTTCCGAAATATCGGTACCCTTATTGTCAGCCTTAAAATCAATTAACTCTCTGATAATGCGCAATATATGTGACGTTCCCTTTTGAGGAGGAATAAATTTTTCTATTTTATCGCTAAAGAAAATCACTCCTACTTTATCATTGTTTTGAATGGCTGAAAATGATATTACAGCTGCAATTTCGGTAATCAACTCCTGTTTGAATTGCATTTGAGTACCAAATGAATTCGAACCCGACACATCAATTAAGAGCATAACGGTGAGTTCTCTTTCTTCTTCAAATACTTTGATAAAAGGATGGTTATATCGTGCGGTAACATTCCAGTCAATATTTCTGATATCATCACCATATTGGTATTCTCTAACTTCGCTAAAAGCCATACCTCTACCTTTGAAAACACTATGGTACTCACCCGAAAACAATTGGTTCGACAAACCCCTTGTTTTTATCTCAATCTTCCTTACCTTTTTAAATATTTCCTTTTGATCCATAATATTAGTCTACAGTCGATAATCTTCAGTCGGCAATTAATTTGTACATATATAATTTATTCAGAGTATATATCATTGATATTTTATTAATACTGATGTTAATTTTATTGTGTTTTTTTATCACATATATTTTTCAGGATAATTCAACATATGATTTAATAATTTACCAATTTCTTCCGTTTTCTTCAACTCCCTTTCATATACTTCATGATCAATGTAATTACATGATAACGCAAAATCTAACCAAATTTGAGTTTCCGTATTTTCCATGTCCGCATCTGAAATTTTACTTGTAAAATGTGCGGGGTATCGTCTTTTCCTATAGCCTTCTCCAATATTGGAACAAACTGACCTTGATGAATTTCTTATTTGTGAACTAAGACCATATTTTTCTTCCACAGGAAATGTCTTTATTAATTCAAATATTTCCATTGCTAATTCAAATGCTTTTTTAAAAACTAATAAATTTTTATATCCAGTGGCCATTCTAAAAGCTTAACTAATTTAATTTTGCAGTTTCAACAAATTCATTTTTTCTAGATTCTCTAAGTTTTTCTCAAAGTTCAACCCCCGACTGCGGACTGCCAACTGCCGACTGTCTAAGGTACTTCAACACTATTAAGTATCTCATTAATTATATCTTCACTTGTGATGTTTTCGGCTTCTGCCTCATAAGTAAGACCGATACGGTGACGCATAACATCATGAGAAATAGCACGAACATCCTCAGGGATAACATAGCCTCTGCGTTTTATAAAAGCATATGCTTTAGAAGCCAAAGCAAGGTTGATACTTGCACGGGGAGATGCTCCGTAAGAAATCATGTTTTCGAATTTGCCAAGACGATAATCCTTAGGATATCTTGATGCAAAAACAATGTCGGTAATATAATTTTCAATTTTCTCATCCAGATAAACTTCTCTAACAATTTCTCTGGCCCGAAGAATTTCTTTAGGTTTAATTACCTTATTGGTTTTTGCAGTTGTATTTGTAATGTTTTGACGAAGTATCAGTTTCTCCTCTTCTTTTTTCGGATAGTTGATAACTACTTTCAGCATAAACCTGTCAACCTGGGCTTCAGGTAGCGGATAAGTACCCTCCTGTTCGATAGGATTTTGAGTAGCCATTACCAGGAATGGTTCTTCAAGTTTGAATGATTCTTCACCAATTGTCACTTGCCTTTCCTGCATAGCCTCCAACAAAGCACTTTGCACTTTGGCTGGAGAACGGTTTATCTCGTCGGCCAAAATAAAGTTAGAGAAAATAGGTCCCTTTTTTACCATAAACTCTTCATTCTTCTGACTGTAGATAAGCGTTCCCAACAAGTCGGCAGGAAGCAAATCAGGAGTAAATTGAATACGGCTGAATTTTGCATCTATAACATTGGCCAGCGAATTAATTGCCAGAGTTTTGGCTAATCCCGGAACTCCCTCAAGTAATATATGTCCATTGGCTAATAAACCGATTAATAATCTTTCGGTCATATGTTTTTGACCAATTATTACCTTGTTCATCTCCAAATAAATCATATCTATGAACTGGCTCTCTTTCTGGATTTTCTCGTTCAGTTCCCTGATATCTGTTTCTAACATTTTTATTGATTTTGTTTTTTGATGCGCAAAGATATTAAAGGCTTATTTTTCATCACGTTAAAATATGTTAAGGTGGTTTAAGCTTTAGTTAAACTTAACTAATGCAATATTAAAGTCAGTTAATTTTTTGACTAAACTTATTTGGAAGAAAATAAATGAAAATAATGAATCTATAAATTTCGGAGAATACTATTTGCTGCGAATCTCACGTCCGAAAGGTGTAATTGCTAAGCCTGCAAGTTTGAAATGCTGATTACCCCATGGTATGCCAATAATTGTAATATAAAACAATAGGCCGAAAGCAAAATGGGTAAGCATAATCCAAAAACCACCCACAAAAAACCAGATGATATTCATAATAGTACTCAAGCATCCTGAAGGCCAGGAAGTTTTAACTACTTCGCTGCCAAAGGGCCATAAGGCCAGCATGCCTAGTTTTAATGTTTGTAAGCCAAATGGTATGCCAATTATTGTAAGCATCATTACTATGCTTGAAACCAGGTATTCGATAGCAATTGCAAAACCACCAAATACTAACCAAATAATATTACCTAGAATTTTCATTTTCTAATTATTGATATTACAAATGTAGTCTTATTAATGTATTCACAAGATAGTTAATAGCCATTAAAAGTAATGAATTTATAAATTTGAAGTTTAATAAATATATTTTATAAACTGTTTCTTAATTTAAAATACATTTGTAATAGTAATCATCGATATTTTGCCTTTTACTTCTGCAACTTATCTTTAGAGGAACTATCAGGAGGTGAAAGTGCTGGAGTAAAAATATTAAAGTAATAAAATATATATTCTTTATATCAGCTAATAGTTTAAATTTAATTGCATGAAGAAACTACTGATAATATTAATTGTTTTCCCTTTATATTTGGGAGCACAGCAAACAATAAATGCATCCATTGAGCATGATGGCCTTAGCAGAGATTATATTTTGTATATACCTGCAAACTATGACGGGACGGAAGCCGTTGCTCTGATACTTAATTTTCATGGCTATGGAAGTAATGCTTTTGAGCAGATGAATTACGGTGATTTCCGACCCATAGCCGATACGGCTGGTTTTCTTGTTGTTCAACCTCAGGGAGAATTGCTGAATGGTATAACGCATTGGAATGTAGGTGGTTGGACGATAGGAAGTACAGTTGATGATGTGGGGTTTACCTCTGCATTAATTGATTCTTTGAGTGCTTTATATAATATTGATACTGATAGAGTTTATTCTACCGGAATGTCGAATGGAGGATTTATGAGTTTTTTACTTGCCTGTCAGTTGGGTGATAAAATTGCAGCCGTTGCACCAGTTGCCGGATCAATGACACCTGAAACTTATGATGAATGTTCTCCTTCACATCCCGTTCCAATATTGCAGTTTCATGGAACAACCGACAATGTTGTACCTTACGATGGTGCAATTTGGTCAGAACCCGTTCAGGATGCACTTGATTATTGGGTCGGCTATAATGATTGTTATCCTTTGCCTACAACAATTGCAATCCCCGATATTGACCCGAACGACGGAAGTACTGTTGAACATATTATTTATCCTAGTGGAGATAACGGAGTAAATACTGAACATTTTAAAATTTATGGTGGCGGACATACATGGCCGGGCAGCGCTTTTGGTGGCTCAGGTACCAATTACGATATTGATGCATCCGTTGAAATATGGAAATTCTTTTTGAAATACGATATTAATGGCTCTGTATTACCTACTTCTATTATTACTACTGATGTTTCTGAGCTTAAGATTTTCCCTAATCCTGCCGTAAACAAAATTACGATAAAAGGTGTTGAAGTTAATTCAGAGGTATCAATATCTACTATTGAGGGTAAATTATTACTCAGTCCAAAAACAAATAATAAATCAGTAATAACTATTGATATTAGTGAGTTGAAAATGGGAATTTATATTATCACAATTAATAGCAATAATAAATCTATTTCTAAGAAAATAACAAAGTACTAAAGTATTTATTTTTATTCATTACGATTTCCTTTGGCTATATTAATTGTTATAGCATCTCTAGGAAAGCAACTAATTGATTTAACTAAACGTCTAATAAATAGTAGTTATTATATATTATATGCGTATTTTTTATTCAATAGTTTCGATTATTATTATTTTGCTAATAGGTAAGTTATCATTGGCCCAAAATCATAATTTTGAACTCATTAATCTTAGCAAGAAGGATTCAATATATTCAGCGAAAATTCCTAAGTTGAAGTTGCCGGATTCTTATAAACTCGGATTAGCAGAAGAACTCCCCTATAAACTTAATAATGCTGAGTTACCATTTTTTCGTAATATTTTTGATCAGGAAGGTGCCAGTTGTGGTCAGGCAGCAAGTGTTGGATATGCATTTACATACGAAATTAATAGGGTAAGAGGTCTTAATGGATTACTGCCTGATAACCAGTATCCAACACATTTTGCCTGGAATTTCATGAACGGTGGAACCGGTTTCCGGGGAGTGAGTTATTTTCATAGTTATGAATTGCTTCAGAAGTGCGGAACCCCAACTTTAGAAGCTTATGGAGGACTGGCAGCAGGTGGTGATAGACGGTGGATGTCGGGTTTTAACAACTACTATAACGCCATGAATAATAGGATTAAAGAAGTGTATTCTATCGATGTTTCTAATCCAGATGGATTACTAACTTTAAAATATTGGTTGCATGATCATTTAGATAGTTCAGAATATGGAGGTGTGGCAAATTTTTATGCTGCAAGTCCTTTTGGCGAGAGAATCCTTGCTGAGGGTACACCTGAAGGTGGTAAATATGTTATGACACAATGGGGACCCATTGCTACACATGCGATGACAATTGTAGGCTATAATGACTCCATTCGTTTCGATTTAAACTTTGATGGTAAATTCACAAATAATATTGATATTAATGGTGATAGCATTGTGGACATGAAAGATTGGGAGTATGGAGCATTATTATTTGCTAATAGTTATGGCACTTCATGGGACAATGAAGGTTATTGCTATATGATGTACCGAACTTTGGCATGCGATTATGGTAATGGAGGCATATGGAATGGAACCGTTAATGTAATGAATGTATATGAAGATTATAGTCCTACTTTAACCATGAGAGTGAGGTTGAAATATAATTCAAGAGAAAATATTAAACTGCTGGTAGGTGTAAATTCCGATGTACAGAAGAATATACCATCTTATACTATGGATTTTCCCTTAATAGATTTTCAGGGCGGACAACAGCCAATGCAGGGGCTTTTGGAAGTCGATACAACTGATTTGGAAGTTATTGATTTAGAGCTTGATATAAGTAAATTATTATCACATGTGAATTCAGGTAGTCCTGCAAAATATTTTTTAAAAATTATTGAAAATGACGAATTAAATAGAGGACATGGGGAAATTCAGTATTTTAGTTTGGTAGATCGGACTGCAGAAACCCAGGAAATAATTTATAATGAGTTTCCGCAACCTATTTTGAATGATTGGGAAACAGTACTGTCTTTGGAGTCTTCTATATCCTTCGAAAAACCGCAAATAATTACAGATGAATTACCACCATTTAATTTAGGAGAAAATTATTCCTTCAATTTGCAAGCTGCTGGTGGTCAGCCTGATTATAAATGGTCGATAGTGCAAGATTATTACGTAAACCCGATGTATTACGAATTTCCAGATATAAACGGGGAAAAAGTACTTTTCGATGATATGGATGAGGCCAATAAAAACTTTAATCTCAAATTTCCATTTCCATTTTATGGAGATAGTTTGAATGAGATTTGTGTTGTACTGGATGGATATGTAGCATTTGGAGAGAAAGACCTTTCTTATCCTTACTATTTCGGCGAATCTACATTATTGCAGACTAGAAAAGTAATAGCCCCCTTTATGTCAGATTTAATGATTTCACAGTTTCAAAATAATGGAGTCTGGGTTGAAAGTACACCTGAATATTTTAGCGTTTTGTGGAATACTTCTTACGATTATCACAATCATGTATTTGATAACAATTTTACGTTCGCTTTGATAATTTTTCCTGATGGTAGAATTGAAACATACTATGACGTATTAGAATTACCTCCTTACCTTATGTGGACGTCCGGAATATCAAAGGGCGATGATAATAACTTTACAATAAATCCTTTTATTAATAATCAAAAGAATCCAAGTGCTTCTGCATATGTTTACAAAACCTCAAAATTGCCTGAAAATATTGAAATTGATAATGATGGTGAATTAAGCGCTTCCGGATTGGATGGTAATGTTGTATACAACATCACAGCCAGTGTTGAAGATATGCAGCAGAATTCTGTTAGTAAAACACTACAGTTATCGTCAGGAATAGTATTTGATTATGAAATATCTTCGGGAGATGATGATAGAATTGATTTTTCAGAAGAGGCAAGCATAACCCTTAAAGTAAAAAACATTACAAATGATAATTTTAGCAATCTAGTCTTTAATTTTTCAATTGAGGATGATAATTTTAGTAGTATAAATAGTGAAGCAATTGTAGGAGATTTAATTGCCGGGCAAACCAAGGTTATCGACAGTGCTTTTGTTTTTAAAGTAAGTAATACTGTTAATGATAACTATTATTTTGTAATTAATGCTGAGATACATGATCAGTATAATCAATGGTATTCAGATATATATTTAAATGCGAATGCAGCACAGTTTGTTATTGGAGAGAGAGAAATAATTGATGACAACAACGGTTTGCTTGATGCTGGTGAGTCAGTTACCTTAAAATATACATTACTAAATATTGGACATGTTGATGCAGAAGATGTTAGTTTTCGTTTTATGCCAAATAGTGATTACCTTAATGTTGATGTTGCTGAACAAAATATAGATTATATTCAGGCTGGAAATAGAATTGAAATATCCTTTGATGTAAGTGCTGACTTTCGAGCACCCTCCGGTTATATTGTTCAGTCAGAATTAGAAGTGGATATTAGTGAAGGTAAGTTTCAAACATTTTCAATTCCACTAAATATAGGAAGAATACCCGTTTTACTACTTTCCTTGGCCGATGATTCCTTATCTGCTTTACAATTTAAGAAGGTGTTTGATAGTTTGAAGATTAATTACCAACAAAAATATTATTGTCCCGAAGATCTTAGTAATTATCAGTCTGTTTTTGTTTGTTTAGGAGGGTTTTATCAAAACCATCAGTTAGATCAAACAGAAGCATCCATTCTAAATAATTATTTAATATCTGGCGGAAAAATTTATTTGGAAGGTACGCAAACTTGGTTTGGAGATAACCAATACGCCCTGCAAAATAAATTTGGTGTTGAATGTAATCCCACAGGAAATTATTTTCAAATAACTAATCTATCTGGAGTTGAAGGAAATTATACCGATGATATTGAACTCTCGTATGGGGGGAACATGAACTTTATTAATTATTATTTTCTATATGAGGAAAGTGCATTCCCGTTTTTAAACTATTATACAGGCGATACTGTTTGTGCTGTTGCTAATAAAACATCTGTTTACAAAACTATCGCATCGCCAATATTGTTTGGGTATATGGAAGATGCAGGTGGTGCGGCAAGTACTACAGATTATGTTGAATCAATTGTAGAATTCTTTAATTTGGAAATTCAATATCTAAATGTTGAGGAGAATTCATCTGGTGTTAATCCCTTAGAAATTACGGTTTTTCCTAACCCTTCATCAAATAAAATCACAATACAAGGATTAATTTCTAATACTAAAATATCATTATATAGTTTGGATGGTAAATTGGTAAAGTGCTTGGAAACAAAAAACGAATCAGAAACAACAATCAATATTAGTAATCTTAAAAGGGGAGTTTATATTATCGCCATTAACAACAATAGTGATTCCATTTCAAGGAAAATTATTAAGTTTTAGAGTATTTTATTATTCACAAAAACTACCCTTTGCAATATAAAGTGTTTTTATTTCGTATGAAAGTTGGCCTGCTTTAACGGAAGCATGCTCTTTAATAAGTTGTTCGGCTAATTCAGGTGATCCATTAACCACTACCATTCCATCGTTAAATTCACTGAAAAATCCATAAATAAGTACTTCTTTATGATCTCTCATCAAATTACTCATAAAAATGCGGTTATCATGAATTAACGGACGTTCATCACCTTTAAAATCAGGATTTGATATAAGTCGTATAAACTGATAATTAACCATTTCATAAGGTTCTTTGGGTGAGCAAATATTTCCGTTCCATACTTGAAAGGGTAATACTTCAACCTTATATCTGTTTGCTTTAATTGCGGGGTCTGTTTCTAAATATTCCCATGCCTGAAACTGATCTTTTGCACTTATAACAAACATTCCACCACCTTCTTCAAAAGGACCGGCAGATAAAATTTTATCTTCTTTTGCTAATTTTTCAATGTTTTTTAAGTGGGCTGCTTGTAGGCTTTCTACTTGCGATTCACTAATTTTTTCCTTGTCGGGATTGGTGTTTAGGAAAACAAAAAATAATTCGTTACTATTTTGAGCAATTAACTGAATACTACTCAATACAACCAAGGAAATGATAAATAATAGTTTCTTCATGATTTTGATTCTGATTTTTTTTGTAAAAATAATAAAATCGTTATACAATGACAGTATTAATTGCTTATGGGTTGCGTTTTTTGCTATTTGTTCTTACGAATATACTTATAATTATCAATAATCCTGAAACTACTAAAATTGAGATACCTGGTGTGTAAATATCTGCGATATAGCCTAGAACAGGGGCAATAATAGCTGCAAATATCGATTTGGTTTGTGATTCAACGGATAAAATAGTAGCCATTGCCTTGTCGTTAGTATTATCTGCAACCATTGATATCCCAATAGGTTTTCTGATATTTTCAACCATTAATATTACAATAAAACCAATTACTGATGCAAAGTAATACTGTTCGATAAACGCAAGTCCTATTATAACACCGCTCATAAAACCTATTATTATGCTTATCTTCATTGCTCTTGAGGCATTAGTAAATAATTTGTTGAAACCATTTGAATTTTTGCTTGCTATAGAAGTAAGTATATATGCTACGAAATAGAAAATTCCAATTATCACAGCCGTCTTCTTTTCATCATTTAAGTACGCAAACAGAGGTGTGCTAAGTGCAAGTGTTTTTATTATGGGCTGTACATAATCTTTTACCGATTTATAATATCCTGTGTATAGCGAAAGGCTAATAAGTGGTTTTAATAATGCAGGCTTTTTGATACTGAGTTTAAGGCCGGAAAAAACATCCTTGAAAGCAAAAATTAACTTAGTCTTATCAAGTTTGGTTTTTTCTCCATCAAGGAATTTCGGATAGCTCCAAATTAATACAGCATCTATGAGGTATGGTATTATTGCCAGAAGAAAAATAGTGTTGTATGCTCCTGTTACAAAGACAATAAGCGCTGCTATTGCTGCTGAAATTGCTGATCCTGCCTGCGACCATGATCTTGTATGGCCATAGTAATCAACTTTTTGATCTGCCCAATTATTGACTTTTAAATAATTGAAAATCATTGCTTTATGGACTCCCGTACGGAACGCATCACCCAGGGAAAAAAACGACATGGAAAAGGCAAATAAAATAAAACTTCCTGAAAAACTAAAGCCCAGAAAAGAAATTATATAAAAGAAAAATGAACTTATAAGAACTTTTCGTCTTCCAAAGGCATCGGCAATTATACCACTGGGAATTTCCATCACTGCTTTAACGACTTCGCGTATAGTATAAAGAAATCCAATTTCAAGAAATGTTAATCCTTTGTCGAGAAAAAACAGAAGCAGAAAGGCTTCAAAAAATCTTAAATTTTTAAAGAAGCCGTAAAGGCAGAATTTATAATACTGAAGATTTTTTTCGAAACCTCCGCTCATTTTCTAATGATTAAACATTTCTAAAAGATAAAAATACTTAATTTTTATGCTTGTCAAGTTTAATTATACGATAACCAATGTAAATTAGTATAAGCCCTAGTAACTCGGTAATAAACAGGGCGTTAACATATCCTGCGCGAGTAAATGAACCACCAATTCCGGGAAGTAATCCCCCTATGGCTATGTATACATTACCTTTAAAACGGAGTTGTTTATTGGTTTGTTTTTTATATTTAATTGCTGAATAGATAGCTCCACCAACTAAAAATACAAAAGCATAAACGTTAATTATAGGTGAAAAATAACGTACCCACTTCCATTCAAAAACTGCTCCGGTTAATTTATAATCAAAACCAGCCGGCATTTTAATGGGTGTTAGTATTACGAATATAGAAGCAATAATAATAAGTGAAACCATTATTAAGCTGGAAATATTGGCAAATTTCTTTTTCATTAATAGGTAAACTGTTCCCTGAGCCAGGGGAAATCCTCCCAGCAAAGCGCCAACTATATACCAATATTTTAAATTAATTTCGTTCCAGCCATATAATACATTAATGCTCTCAGACAGCGTTCCCAACCCGAATGTGAGAACACCTATCATCCACCACATTAAATAGGTTTTCTTCCTGTGTAAATAATGAGTAAATATTTCTCTAAAAAAAAATATAGAGAATAAGGTTGTAATAATCGGAATATGTTCAATAATTTCTCCCATAAGTAGATTGTTTTAATTTTTATAGGCTTTAGGTGCTATACAGCAAGCCATTTGAAATCATGCTTTAATTCGGAAGTTCGCATTCTTTCAGAAATTCTTGTTAAGCGATGGGGAAGTGCCATGAGGTAATTTCTTGCTTTTTCTGCTTGGTCGTTTAAACCGCTAATATTAGAAATATCCCATTCGTTGAGCAAACCTTTAAGTATATCTATGTAGTCCTGAGTAGTATACACCATTGTTCTTTGTGCTGCATCGGAGAATTTTTCAAATAATTCCCCTGCTTTTCCTCCCGATTCTCTGATAAAATGCGCTGGCATCGTAATCTTTTTTCTCATCATATCTTCAAAGGCAATCATCATTTCTGATGGATCCATCTCGAAGATTTTATTTACAAAAAACTGATATGCTTTTGCATGTCTTGCTTCATCAGATGCTATAAATGCACACATCTTTGCCAATAATACATTACCACTTTTCTTAACATGCTGAGCAACTCTTCTATGGGAGATATTTGTTGCAGTTTCCTGAAAACTTGTATAAACAAAAGAGCGATAAGGATCTTTTGCTGTATGTATGTCAACCCCATCAGCAATAAGATGCTGAGTTGTAACTTCCATCTCGCGCATATTAACCCTGCCACTGAGATATAAATATTTGTTCAATAAGTCGCCATGACGGTTTTCTTCTGCTGTCCAGGCCCTTACCCACTGAGTCCAGCCCTGTCGTTCTTCCTGATGAATACCTTCCACATCCATTAACCAGGCTTCATAAGTTGGAAGGGCTTCTTCTGTAATGGTATCGCCAACAACCACTGCCATCAAATCATCATCAATACCTTTTGCTGCTTCCTGCAGGTCTCTTAATTCTTCGTGAAAAGTGTCGCTGCCAGGTTTTGGAAGGTAGTCGTCAGGTTGCCAGATTGTATCAATAGGTTTTAAAAATTTCGCTAAATATTCACTCATAGATTTCTCCAGAGTGCGCATTACTTCTAGTTTATTAGTTATAATATTCATGTGTTTTTTTATGTTGTGGGCGCGAAAGTATTGTTTATGATTAAGAAATACTTTGTTAATGGCATTTTTTAAGAAAAAACTAACAAATTATTTAGAAAGAAAATAAACTAGCACATAAAAAGGCAAATGCTGCAAAATATCATGTTCAGGCAGGCGCCATCACTTCACTTAATACGCTCATTAGCTTTAGTTTTGTTTGTATCAACATTAAATTTATGAAAAATAGAATTTTGGGTCTCTCAAGTTTGGTAGGAAATACTCCTTTACTGGCTATTGATTTTGAATATAAAAATGAAAAACGCACTATCTATGCGAAGGCTGAGAATATGAATATGACAGAAAGTATAAAAGACAGAATGGCATTTCATATACTAACAAAGGCAATTTCAAAAGGTGTTTTAAAAGCAGGCAACAGGATAGTTGAGGCTACCAGTGGAAATACGGGTATTTCGTTCGCTGCTTTGGGAAGAGCCCTGGGCCATGAGGTTACGATTTTTATGCCCGACTGGATGAGTGATGAAAGGAAAAACCTGATAAGAAGTTTTGGAGCCGACATCAGGCTGGTAACTAAAGAGCAGGGCGGATTTGTGGGAAGCATTGCAATGGCAGAAGAAATGGCTAAAAGCGATGAAAATATTTTTCTTCCTCGTCAGTTTTCAAATATAGATAATGTGGATGCCCATTATACTACAACAGGTCCGGAAATATGGTGGCAGTTAAGATACAGGTCATTTACGCCTGACGCTTTTGTTGCAGGTGTTGGAACCGGAGGAACAGTTATGGGAGTTGGTAAGTTTTTGAAAGAAAAAAGCGAGTCAATAAAAGTCCATCCTTTGGAACCTTCTAATTCACCAACCATGTCAACTGGCCATCGCGTTGGCAAGCATCGTATACAAGGTATTTCTGATGAGTTTATTCCGGAAGTTGTTCAACTTGATAAACTCGATGAAATAGTAAGTGTTGATGACGGAGATGCAATAATTATGGCTCAAAAACTATCCAAATATTTGGGCTTAGGGGTTGGAATATCTTCAGGAGCAAACTTTCTGGGCGCTTTAAAAGTTCAAAATGATATTGGTAAAGATAAATTAGTAGTAACCATTTTGCCCGATAGCAATAAGAAATATTTGAGTACTAATCTTATGGATGAAGAGCCAATAAAAGATGGTTTTTATTCGCCGGAAGTTAAATTGAAAAGTTTCAGAGCTTTTAAACGTGTTTGTCACACTTGCTGCGATCCAACTGATTGTGTTGAAGCAAAGTATAGAGGTAATGATATAGAATTTCAACTACCGTTTTGTCCGAGAAGAGGTAGTCACTAAGGATTATTTTATTTGTTCCAGGCTGCTGATAAAGTTGCGAATAGCATCTTCATCAATATTACTTTTACTTTCATTTACTCCTGCAACTTTCTTAACAATAGTTTTTTCCAGGAAGCTCATTTTTTCCAGAATAAATTCGCCACCGGCTAATAAGTTGGCCTCTGAATGATTCCTCAATTCTTCAGGATATGCAGTGTTGAACTGATTAACTCTTTCTTCTCCTTCGTACATACAGCATAAAAACAATGCTAATTTTTTATTCAGAAATACATCCTTATTTTTTTTAATGAAGGATTTCATGGTCTTCTGATTTGATCCGGCATGTATGGAACTTCCAAGAATAATCAGGTCGTAAAATTCAGGACTTGGGTTCTTGATTTTTTTTATGTCAATTAAATCCACAGTTTGAGATACTTTTTCACCTATTTGCTTAGCTACTTTTGCTGTTGTCCCATGATTACTTATGTAGAAAATTCCTGTTTTCATTCTTGTTACAATTTAACTAATTTATTGATATTTTAATCGATATGCTGCAAAGATATAGGTTTTCAATTAATTCTACAGATGAAATATTATTATGTTATACATCGCATGATATCAGTCGATTGTAAAAATGTTTAGAGTTTCCTTTTTCAGAATATGCCACATCATATCCTGCCCGTTTTATCAAACTTTCAATTGATTGTTTGCTATCCTCTGCCTCCTCATTAATACCCGGTTTGTTTTTGTAAAGGGAATAATTCTCACGGTAACTAGATGGCGTTGTATTTGGCATTAAAATATTGGCACCTGCCTTGAGTGCCATTTCTCTTCCGCCATTTACAAGAGTCTGCATGGCGGTAGTGGAGGCAATATTTATATCTTTCATCATTATCCTCAAAATGGCAATCATTTTCAAACTAAGTTGAATTCTTTCTTCCTTGCTAATGCAGAAATTTTGATATTGAAAGAGAGGAGTATCTTCATGTTCGATATAAGGCCCCATGCCACACATATCGATATCAATTTCTCTCATAAACAATAAATCGCTGGCAAGATTTTCAATTGTTTGAAAAGGACTTCCAATCATAATTCCGGTACCTGTTTGATAGCCCGATTCTTTAAGAGTTTTTATGGCGTTTAAACGATTTTGGAAATTGTGCTTTTCGTTTTTTGGATGTAATTTATAATAATGATTTTCATCAGACGATTCGATACGAAGCAAATATCTATGTGCTCCGGCTTCACGCCATCTGCCATAAGTATCCTCACTCTGCTCTCCGCATGATAGTGTAACTCCTAGTCTGCCCCAGGAAATTTCAACTATTTTATGGAGGATTTTTTCCACATAACAAACAAACTCTTCCGATTGTAATTCACCACTTTGAATAACAATACTTCCGTAATTATTATCATCAGTAAATTTTATTGCCCTTTCAATTTCATCCATATTAAGACAATAACGATTAACTTTAGTATTGGAAGATGCTATTCCACAGTAGAAGCAGTTTTTTGAACATTTATTTGTGAGTTCTATCAATCCTCTGAGGTGGACTTTGTTGCCAATATATTTTTGTCTGATCTTTTCCGCCTCCTTAAAGATAAATTTACTTTCTTCGGTATCAGCATTTAGCAAATCAATTAGCCTTTCTTTATCAAAAATTCTCTCACTTAAAATTCTCTCTACTCTTGTCATTATGCTAAGTTTTTATGTTTTGAAAAGGCTCTATTGATCGCTCAAACATTCCTTTCAGCCAGGCTATTGCCATTCCGTAGTTTGAAACCGGAATTCCTGCTTCTATGGCTGGTTTTAAACGATTGGCAATTTGTTTTTTCGTAGCTACACATCCTCCACACTGTATAAGCATTGCGTATTCCTTAATATGGGAATTTATATTGTTTAAACCTGCAATTACCTCAAATTCAATGTTTTTGCCGGTGTATTCTTTAATCCATTGTGGGAGTTTATATCTGCCTATATCCTCACAACTCAAATGATGAGTACATGATTCAAGTATTAGAACTTTGTCGTTATCTTTAAGTTTCGATAAGTGTGGTGTGCCTTCAATATATTTTTCAAAATTTGCACGCATTCTGGCAAAAACAATACTAAATCCCGTTAAGGGGATATGGATGGGTATAACTTTTGAAACGAAACCAAATGCCTGACTATCGGTTATAACCAGAGAAGGTTTAATATTGAGTTTCATAAAATCTTCCAACTCCGTTTCTCTAACACAAATACAAATACAATGGTGGTCGAGAACATCGCGTATTGCCATAACCTGAGGGAGTATCATTCTTCCTTCCGGTGCTTCGCTATCGATTGGGGTTACCAATAAAACAAGCTCCTTAGGTTTTACAAGACCTTCCAATAAAGAAGGTTTTAAAAATACAGATTCAGGAAAACTAATTCGTATATTTTCAGTAATCTCTTCAAGATGGTTTTCGCTAATAGTATTGATATCGATAATCTCTTTTCCAAACTCCTTTAATAACTTCTGCTTTAGATTATTGTGAAGTTTTGTCTCATCTGCTTTGTTATGAAAGATAATAAACGGAACATCGTAAGTTTTAAAATTACTTATCAGGTTTTTTTCGTAATCCCCAAATTCATTATTTGCGAGAAGGAGTATGGCCAGGTCGATGGTTTTAATAATTCCAAATGTTTTTTCAATCCTTTTAGAGCCCAACTCCCCAACATCGTCAATACCGGCTGTATCGATAATAATTGTTGGCCCAATTCCGAAGATTTCCACAGACTTTTTTACCGGGTCTGTAGTTGTTCCTGCGAAATCAGACACTATGGCCACTTCCTGTCCGCAAATTAAGTTTATGAAAGAACTTTTTCCGTTATTTCGTCTTCCAAAAATTCCTATATGAGGTTTGCTATCTTTACCTTTCATTAGTAATAGAGGTCTCTCTCCCCGGTTTTAATCAGTTCAATTTTACTTCTTAGAGAAGATTCTAATTTCGCTTCACCAAGTGTTGATATATTTTTATTTATAAGATGCCAGCCTTTTTTAGCAGTATCTTCTTTTGCGTAATCGCAGATGTATTCTGCCAGAGTTAAGATGGCATTTGGAGTACAAAATCTTTTAATAAAGCCAGGTACAGAAAACTCCATGAAATGTTCCCCTGTTCTGCCTTTTCTGTAGCAAGCTGTGCAGAAGGAGGGGAGGTAGTCATTTTTCATAAGTTCGTCGATAACATCACCCAATGATCTGTCGTCATTAATTAAAAACTGCTCTTGTTTCAAATCCTGCTTTCCCTCTTTGGCTTCAGAATAAGCACCCATTTCGATTTTAGTTCCGGCATCAACCTGAGAACAACCATATTGTAAAACTTCCTGACGGATATGAGCAGGTTCCCTGGCTGTAAGTATTAAGCCTGTATATGGAACAGCGAGTCGAAGTATTGCAATAATTCGGGTAAATTCCTCATCTGTAACTTTATACTTCGGGTCAACTTTAAATTCCGATGCATCTTGTAATCTTGGAAATGAAATAGTGTGAGGGCCAACATTATAGCATGCTTCCAGGTGATTTGTCTGGCGAATAAGTCCCATCACATCGAAGCGCCAGTCGTAAAGGCCGAATAATACTCCAATTCCTACATCATCAAGACCTGCTTCCTGTGCACGGTCGAGAGCAATTTGACGATCCAGGTAATCGGCTTTATTGCCACCACGATGATAATATTTATAAGCCTCAGGATGATAGGTTTCCTGAAATACCTGATAAGTTCCTATGCCCGATTCTTTTACCGTTTTAAATCCTTCGATGCTCAGTGGAGCAGCATTAATATTTACCCTTCTTATTTCTCCGTTTTTTATTTTTACTCCATAAACAGTTTTAACAGTTTCGGCTATGTATTCGGGTGAATATTTTTTGTGTTCTCCGTAAACAAGTATCAATCGCTTATGCCCATTTTCCTCGAGTGCTTCAACACTACTGATAAGTTCTGCTTTTGTTAATGTCTTTCTAACAGTTTCCTTATTAGTTGATTTAAAGCCGCAATACTCGCAATTGTTCATGCATAAATTTCCCACATAAAGTGGTGCAAAGAGGACTATCCTCTTGCCATAAACTTTTTCCTTAAGTTGTTTGGCAGCATTTTTTATCATCTCTATCTGATGAGGTTTGTCGGCTTGTATCAGTGTGGCTACTTCCTCCAGATTAAGGCGATTCTTATTTAAAGATTTATCGATTATCTCTTCTATTAAGTTGTCATTAGGCTTAACATTATTTAAATACGACCATATTTCCTTTGCATCAATATATGGCTTTTGGGCTTCATCGGCGATAGTATATTTTTCTGGAGTAAATTTCATAATAGATTTTTATGATATTGGTAATGTTACAGTAAAAGTGGTGCCCTCATTGGGCTTGCTATCTACATTTATGCTACCATGATATAGATCCACCATTTTTTTAGTTATGGATAAGCCCAAACCGGTTCCTGATATATCTCTGGTTTCTGAAGTTTTAATACGGCTGAATTCCTCAAATAATTTTGGCAGATCTTCCTGTGAGATTCCGATACCATTGTCTTTTACAATTACTTGAATATTTGAATCTTTCCGGCGAACAGTAAAATTTACTTCTCCATTTTGTCGATTATATTTTACCGCATTGGAAAGTAAATTATTGAAAATAATCTCAATTTCATCCTTGTCAACAGTTATTATAAGGTCCTCCTCTATTGAGGAATTGAGAGTTATATTATGCTGTATAGCCATTGGTTTAACAGTATCGATGGCCATATTTGCCAAATAATTTAAATCAGTTTTACTCAGTTTACGTGACTTTTTACCTGATTCAAGTTTTGTTAAATCCAGCATATCCATAATCAGGTTCCTCATTCCTTTGATACGTATTAACGACCTGTCGATCATAGCCATATAGTCGTCGATATTATCTCCAACCTGCTTTTCTTCCATTATCCGCAAATAACCTTCGATGGCATTTAGAGGCGATTTTAATTCATGAGAAAGAACAGAAAGAAATTGGAAACGTATTTGTTTTCCCTCTTTCTTCATCTTTTTGGTCATCCTTTTTAGAAAGAGGTGTTTGCTGATATTCTCTATGGATGATTTTAATTCGGCAGGAGTAAATGGTTTTGGAACAAAATTATAGGCTCCCAGATTTGTTGCCTTAACGGCAATATCGAGAGATGCAAAGGATGTTATCATCATAACTGCCGTATCGAGTTGCATTTTATTGATCTTTTCTAATAAATCAATACCCTGTATACCAGGAAGTTTGTTGTCGAGAAGAATAATATCAGGGGCCTGTTTATTTATTATTTCCAGAGCAATTTCAGCAGTTTCCGACTCTATAGTTTCAAAAGAAAAGTCATCTTCCATAAATGGAAATCCAATACTATAATTCCTTAGAATTCTACTTACACCGGATCTTATTCCAGGCTCATCATCCACAACTAAAACTCTCAACTTTTCCATGCCAGCAAAAATTAATAATGAATTATATCTTTAAAAGTTTGTTAATCTCCCGATGTAGCTGATCGCTGCGGATACCTTTTTCAAGATATTTATCTGCTTTAATCCAGTTTCTGTCTTCCTCGGTTTCAAGGTGAAAGTTTAATCCTGTTTCAGAAGTTACCGAACTGGCAATAATAACAGGAACATCAGGATATCTTTTTTTAATTTTGTAAGAAAGGACAAAGCCTGCGTCCTGTGTTTCCATCATGAGGTCGAGTATGGCCAGGTCGGGCTTCACGTCTAAAACACCAAGGGCTTCTTTTACATTTTCTGCTGTAACAACTGTGAAACCAAAACTTTCAACATTTGTTTTTATTTGTAATAAGTAGTCTGGATCATCGTCAACAATTAAAACAAGTTTCTTATTATTTGTCATGATTTTATTATTTTTTAGTTTGAGATTTTTGTTCTTTTTGGTAATGTGATAATAAATTTCGTACACAAGGGACCGGATTCCGGATTAGCGTTTGACACAACATTAATCTGCCCCTTATGCATTTTAATAATTCCGTAAACAAGAGGTAGCCCCATTCCAGTGCCTTTTCCAATGCCTTTGGTTGTAAAAAACGGGGTGAATATTTTGTCCATGTCGTCCTCTTTAATTCCGCTACCCGTATCGGAAATAATAATTTCAAAATCATCTCCTTTGTCGCTTATATTAATATTCAAATTACCTCCGCTGGGCATGGCATCGATGGCATTTTTTTCCAGATTACTGAGAACCTGCATCATCTGATCTTTATCAATTTCGGCAAAAATCATATTGTTATCAGTATTAATACTTACCTCAATATTTTCTGGAATAATAACTGAATTTAAACTATGTCGACAGAAATCGACTATATCTGTTTTTGAAGGTTTTACCTGATTTTTTCTGGCAAAGTTTAATAATCCTCCAACAATGTTTTTACATCTTTCTGCCTGTTCCACAATTAAATCCAAATCTTCAAGTATTGGATCCTCAGGATTTGCTTCTTCTCTAAGAATATTGCTGTACATTGAAATAACCCCAAGTGGATTGTTTAATTCATGAGCAATACCTGCTGAAAGCTGGCCCATACTTGCCAGTTTTTCTGACTGTTTTAGTGCCTGGCGTGCATTGGCAAGTTTTTCGTTGGAAATATTAAGGTTGTTGATGGTTTGATGCATTTTTTCAATGCTGTAAGGCAAACACATCTCAACTTCTGCAAATCCATTAACTATTGCTATTGCATGTAAACGGCAAGTATCGTAACCACAAGCCCTACAGTTAAGATGGTCGTCAGGAGTATTTTTGCCCATTCTTTTAAGGGCATAATTTATTGCTTCTTCCGAAGGATTACCTATCCTGCAATCTTCAGATTCGAAATTTCTATGAAGATTCAGTGACTTGTATTTTTGCATCTGGTCGTACCAGTTAGCAAGATTAAGTTTATTCAGTTTGTTTCGTGAATATGTACTTATTTTATTACGGCGATTCAAACGGCTACCATTTTCTGACATGCCTGGGCCCATAATGCAACCATCGCAACACAAGAGTTGTAAATGTTTATCTCTTAGGTTTCCTTTTTCAAATTCTGTAATTGCATCTATAAAGTTCTTTTTGCCATCTGCAACAATTACACTGCAGTCTGTAATATCAGCAGATTTTCCCATGGTGTTTAGTAATCCATGACTAACAGGAAATACCGAGCCTTTTCCAGCATGAGGAGGGTCGAATTCAGAAGGTTTAATATTATATTTATTGATGTTTTTCGACATTAACAACTGCCTTAACTCGGTGAATGTTATTGCGTTATCAACTTCGTCGGACTCACCTTTTTTTGCAATACACGGTCCGATGAAAACAATTTTTATTGGTTTTTGATATTTTTCTCGCAAAACGCGACTTATGGCTACCATTGGAGAAACGATAGGTGCAAGAGATGAAGTCAAGTCGGGATGATGCTTCCTGATACATGCAACTACAGCGGGGCAGTCGGATGAAATATATGATTTGCCCGACTGTTTGCTTATGAGCGATTTATATTCTCTGGCTACCAGGTCTGCACCAAAAGAAACTTCCACAACTCTTTTGAAACCAAGTTTTTTAAGCATTCCCACAAATTCGGTTGGATCTTCTATATCGGTGAATTCAGCAGGAAAACTGGGAGCTAATGCAGCAATTACAAACTCATCACTTTCAAGTAAGTGCTG
>JBFFLX010000030.1:0-29621 GCA_041554435.1 Bacteroidales bacterium | reverse complement strand
GGTTAAAACTGAATAATTGCATCACCAGGCCAACCATTAAAGGGTGATCGAAATGCGACCAGTCGGGGTAGAGAGCATAAAGACGGTAATAAACTTCATCGTTTCCCAACTCGGTAAATGCGGCAATAAACATTCTGATAATCAATGAGATTATTGCTAAATAGTATAGCCTTTTACGCCAAATTCCCTTATTAGAAATTATCATCTTTTCTGTTTAGTTTGTTTGCGTTTTACATAAAAATAAACTGCCGTGAGTGCAATTAGAAAGTAAACTATTCTCAATCCTGTTGTAGCTCTTGAATCGACTTTTGCACTTAGTTTAGAAACTGGTTTTTCTCCGCTAAAGCGGATAACAGGATTCAAATATATTGATGAAGAATCGGGAAAAGTAATTTTTGTACGTAGGTAGGTGTCGGTATTTTGTATTATATAATTTGCCGTTTTTGTGTTTTTATTTGTTTGAAGAATTTTGCCATTTTGTCCAATAAAATTAAAATATACTGCTTCTTCATTAACTTCAATTTTTAGAGTATCTCCATACATCAAAGCCGATTTCAAAAATGGAATATCCTTTGCCCTTTTAAATTTAACTTCCATATCTTCATCATCATGACGATATAAGTCGAATGCATAGGAACTTCCATAAAGCATACTTTTTAAAATCTCTTCCTTTTTCAGGCTGGGGGAGTTGATAATTGTAAACCTTCTGCCTACATGATTTGAGTTTAGTACATCATGTGCATCATCATCACCAAGCACCCAAACAGGGTTTCCCGAAGATAAAGCAACATCCCAATGCTCCATAGAAACTCTCATATTTGTAAGAGCCTCAATCATATGGTAGTTAGTAAGATATTTCATGTCTTCCAGCTTATAACCATTTCTCAAGGTAGGATGAGCCAAAGCAACAATAGTTGAGTTTTTGCTTAACAAATCGATTATGTATTGTTTCATGCTAAGAGTTTGAAAAAAGATAAAATCGGTCCAAACAACTTTTTTAGCATCTATACATACCTGATGAGTTTTAAATACATTATAACCATGTTCGTAGGTTGGTATATATTTATCCAGTTTTGAGCCATGGCGATTAATTTTCTGATAATCGGAAGTTGCAACATAATCGAAATGCAGCCGCTTATAAATACTGTCTATCAATTCATTACTGTTTGTACTTCCACTGGTTATTCCACCCCATGCCCTCGATTGAACCTGGAAATTATATCTTTTCCAATTATTTGAATCAATATTTTGATAGGGATTATATAGTTTATCGCCGGAGAATTGTGATGGTCCCGAAAATTCATAAACCGGAGCCATTACATAAAAACCTGCCAGCACTATAAAAAGCAGCAGAAAGAAATTGCGTATTATTTTTAACGGAACTAAAAGTATTTTCTTCATTTAAAATCATTTATCATGAATATCAAGCACATGAAATAAAAAGCAAAAATACACAAACCCCTTAATGTGCGGATTTTTTTAATATAAGTTTTGAAATTTCGAGTTTTGATAGTTTCAAGTTGCAAGTTACATGGTGCATGTTGAAGGTTTTCTTAAGTGAAATGTTTGTATCGTTGCGAGTTCCGAGATACGCGTTGCGAGTTCGATAAGGTTAAAATTAACAACCATTCCCACGTTTAAACTTCGGTATGCAATCCCGGCAACAATGACAACAATGACAACAATGACAACAATGACAACAATGACAACAATGACAACAATGACAACAATGATAACAATGACAACAATGAGAACCCCTCCTTCATTTCATTACGGAGGACAAAGCACAATAACCTATCCTTACTCAAAATTCATAACTTTAGGCACTTATATCCCCAGCAAACTCTCTACCGGGCTACTGCCTCCGAAAAGCATTTTTTCGGGATTTTCCAGCATTTCTTTTACTTTCACAAGGAAGCCTACGGATGTGCTGCCGTCGATAATTCTGTGATCGTAAGAAAGAGCGACATACATTATGGGGTGGATTTCTACCTTTCCATTAACTGCAATGGGGCGTTCAACAATATTATGCATTCCCAAAATTGCACTTTGCGGAGGATTGATAATTGGTGTTGAAAGCATGGAGCCAAAAACCCCGCCATTGGTAATTGTAAATGTACCTCCCTGCATTTCATCGAGGCTTAATTTCCCATCTCTTGCTTTTATGGCAAGACGTTTTATCTCACTTTCAATTTCTGCAAGTCCCAGCATTTCAGCATTTCTGATAACAGGAACCATAAGGCCTTTGGGTGCGCTTACTGCAATTCCAACATCTACATAATCGAAACCAATAATTTCATCATTGTTAATCTGTGAATTTATAGCAGGAAAATGAGCAATGGCCTCGGTAACGGCTTTGGTAAAAAACGACATAAAGCCTAAACCAACACCATGTTTTTCTTTGAAAATTTCCTTGTATTTAGAGCGGATTTCCATTATGGGGCTCATATTCACCTCGTTAAAAGTGGTAAGCATAGCGGTTTCGTTTTTCACAGAAACCAGCCTTTGAGCTAATTTTTTGCGTAACATGCTCATTTTTGAACTGTTACTTTCGCGGCTTCCCGACCAGGAAGAAACTACAGATGAACTCTTGGTTTTAGGAGCCTTATCTTTATTTTCCTTGTAGAAATCGATATCTTTTTTGCCAATTCTATACGACTTAAAAAACTCTATTAGTTGATCTTCGCTAATGCCTTCTTCGTCCATTAGTTTTTTTGCCAAAGGCGATACTTTTGCATCATAATGATTTGGAGCAGTTTCTTCAGTTTTTGTTTTATCCGCAGTGGTTTGTGTTTCCACTTTTGGCTCTTCAACTTTCTTAGGTTCTTCTTTTTTCTCCTTTACTGACTCTTCCTTTTTTTCTTTAGGGCTTCCTTTTACCGAAGTATCAACGGTTGCTATTACCGTGCCTACTTCAATTGTTTCTCCCTCTTCAACTTTTAATGCAATTTTACCACTTTCTGTTGCCGGTATGCTAAGTGTAGCCTTGTCGGAATCCACTTCAACGATATCCTGATCCATTTCAACATAATCGCCATCTTCGACTAGCCAGGAGGCTATTTGAACCTCATTTATCGATTCACCGGGACTTGGAACTTTTATTTCAACTAACATGGTTTTTATATTTTATACTTATAAAGCTCTATTTTTAATACTCCTTCGATGGTTTTAAAAAACGCATGGCTAATTTACGTTTTTACCAATATTAATATATTCTATTTCAGAGGTTTTTTACCACTATGGAAACTTGAACTCATTTCATCCATCTTATATTTTTCAAGTTCCTTTTCGAAACTCGACCAGCGGTTGCCAATACAAATCATCTTACAATCGTTTTCAAGATAAGGGCAATCGCAAACTCCAAACACCTTATCTACTATTTTTTGGTACCTTAATTTATGGAAATTCGGACTTCCTGTTGCCGGGCTGCCACTTGCCGGTCGTGCTACCAATTGGAATTTTACATTATCCTCCTCGTCGAATTGTTTTTTGAAAAAGTCGTGAGCACCCATATTTGCAGGTTCTTCCTGAACCCACATAAGCGAAGTTGCCTTATGGTATTTAGAAATAATATTTAAAATTTTAGTTTTTGGAAAAGGATATAATTGTTCAACTCTTACCAATGCTACACCCATTGCATTAAGTTTTTCTCTTTCAGCAAGTAAGTCGTAATAAACTTTTCCGCTGCAGAAGGCTACTCTATGAACCTTGTCGGGAATAACAAATTCATCATCAATAACTTCCTTAAAGCCTCCACTTGTGAAATCTTCTATTGGTGAAATGCATTTAGGATGGCGTAATAAACTTTTGGGAGTAAAAATCACCAGCGGTTTTCTGATATTCCTTTTCAACTGACGACGTAAAACGTGAAAGAAGTTAGCGGGTGTAGTACTGTTTACTATCTGGAAATTATTTTCCGCGGCGAGGGTTAAAAACCTTTCCATTCTGGCACTGGAATGTTCAGGTCCCTGGCCTTCGAAGCCATGAGGAAGCAGAACAACCAGGTCGTTCATAATATTCCATTTATCTTCGGCACTACTTAAAAACTGATCGAAAATAACTTGTGCAGTATTAGCAAAATCGCCAAACTGAGCCTCCCAAATTGTTAATGAATAAGGTGAAGCAAGTGAATAGCCATATTCAAAGCCCAAAACACCGTATTCTGACAGGGAGGAGTTATAAACTTCAAATTTTGCCTGCGACTTACTAATATTGTTAAGCGGAACATATTTATCCATTGAATCCTCTACATGCAATACAGCATGTCGGTGTGAAAAAGTTCCCCTTTCCACATCCTGCCCGCTAAGTCGAACCGGAATTCCTTCATCAAGTAAACTGGCATAAGCCATTAACTCTCCCATTGCCCAATCGAGGGTTCCATCTTCAAAAACTATATCTTTTCTTTGCTTTTGCAAGCGAAGAGTTTTATTAAAAAACTTCATGGAATCAGGCAAAGCCGAAATCTTCTCAGTATAGTTTAAAAGATTCTTCTTAGTAATTGAAGTATCAGGCGATTTGATAAAATCTACATCACTGGCCTTTTTAATTTCTTTCCAGGTTTCCCCCAGGAAATTATCCATTTCAGTTTTAGTATGCGATTTCGATGCCTTAAGGTTGTCTTCTAGTTTTTTATTAATGAGTTTTTCTTCATTATTGCAATACTCATTATCCACAACACCTTCTTTAATAAGATGTTTTTTATATATCTGATATGGATCGGGGTGCTTGGCAATTTCTTTATACAATAAGGGTTGAGTAAATCTTGGTTCGTCACCTTCATTATGACCATATTTTCGATAACAGAGGATGTCGATAAACACATCTTTATGGAAAGTATTTCTAAATTCCATAGCCATTTGTATGCTGAAGGAAACAGCTTCGGCATCATCGCCATTTACATGGAAAACAGGCGATAATGTTGTTTTTGCCACATCGGTGCAATATGTACTCGACCTTGCATCAAGATAATCAGTAGTAAACCCTACCTGATTGTTAATTACCAGATGAATGGTTCCTCCTGTGCTATAGCCTTTTAGGTCCTGCATTTGAATAACCTCATAAACAACACCTTGCCCTGCAATTGATGCATCACCATGTATTAAAATAGGGGCGATTTTATTTACATCGCCTTTATAAAACTTATCGATTTTTGCTCTTGTAATTCCTTCCACCACCGGATCAACCGCTTCCAGATGAGAAGGGTTGGGAGCGAGTGTCATTTTTACATCTTTTTTCTTAATGGTTTTACGTTTTACGGTATATCCCAGATGGTATTTTACATCTCCAAGAACTTTTTCATCACTATAACTTACTCCATCAAACTCATGGAATATATCTTCAAAAGGCTTACGTAATATATTTGCAAGTACATTAAGTCTGCCCCGGTGAGGCATTCCTATAATAAACTCTTCAATGCCAAGTTCACTACCTTTTTCCATAACCGAATCCATTGCAGGCACAAGAGCTTCAGCGCCTTCCAGAGAAAAACGCTTTTGTCCGGGGAATTTTTTCTGAAGAAACTTTTCAAAATAAACAGCCCTCATCAGTTTTTGAAGAATATATTTTTTTAAATCATTGCTGAAAGAAGGTGTGTTTTTTGTTGATTCTATTTTATTTTTTAGCCAATTAACAATTTTCTCATCTCTAATGAACACATATTCTACTCCAATGGAACTGCAATAGGTTTGCTGAAGGAAACTAATAATATTTTTTAATTTAGTTTTCCCCAATCCCAATTCATTACCGGCTTCATATTCTTTTTCAAGATCCGATTCACTTAAACCATAGTTGGAAATTGAAAGATCGGGTTTATATACACGTCGTTTTCTTACGGGATTTGTGAGAGTAAACAAATGGCCTCTTCTACGATAGTCGTTAATCAGGTTAATTACCTTGAACTCATCATTGGTAATTCCGGCACTTTCGTTTGGGTTTGTTTTGTATTGTTTCTGACCAAAGTCGAAGCCTGTAAAAAACTTGCGCCAACCCTCTTCCAACTCATCCGGATTCGACTTATACTTTTTGTATAATTCGTCGATTACTTCGGGATTAGTATTGTTAATAAAATCGTATTTATCCATTTGAAGATAATATGTTTCAAAATCAAATATACAAAGAAATATTAAGGGCAAATTTCATAAATTTAAATTATTTAGAATGTATTTAAATAATAAAAATCCTTAAAAAAAACCCGGCATTAAGCCGGGCTGAAAATACTATTAATCCTGTTACTACTCAGGGTGGATAGCTTCCACTGGACAAACGTCAGCACAAGCGCCACAATCAGTACAAAGATCTGGATCTATAACGTAGATATCACCTTCTGAAATTGCGTCAACAGGACATTCGTCGATACAAGTACCGCAAGCGGTACAATCGTCTGAAATTTTATAAGCCATAATAATCTAATTTTAATATTAAAATATAATTTGCAAATATATATATATTGTGAAAGTAGAGCCATAAAAGTAGGTTTTTTTTAGTGCAAGTTATTGTTCAATAATTAACACTAAAAATTGATCTTCTGTTCATTAATAATAACTTATTTCGCAAATGTTGTGATATTAGCGCTAAAATTGTACTATTTGAAATTTAGACTAATTATAATTAAGGTTAAAAAATTTAGAAAGTTTATATTTAAAAATTGTAAATAACTTAAAAACAGAAACATATATCAATATTATTTTGATATTTTTTAAAAAATTTCATGTTAAAAAAAAGCTATTTCAAACATCTAACTTTTAAATATTGATTTACATTTGCCATATAAAAAGTAAATTATGACCAAGGTTAAGAATAGAATTATTGAATTAAAAAATGCAGTTATTAGATTCGCCGGTGATTCGGGTGACGGAATGCAATTAACGGGCAGTTTATTTTCAGATTCAACAGCCTTTGCGGGAAATGATTTTGCAACATTTCCTGATTATCCTGCAGAGATTAGAGCGCCTCAGGGAACCGTTGCAGGTGTTTCCGGATTTCAAATTCATTTTGGAAGTAATGATATACATACTTCCGGTGATGTTGCCGACGTGCTTGTTGCAATGAATCCTGCATCATTAAAGGCTAACATGAACTGGATTACTGAAGATGCAATTATTATTGTTGATAGTGATTCGTTTAATGAAAAAAACATAGAGAAAGCGGGTTATAATGATAACCCATTGACTGATGGTAGTTTAAACGGACATTTGGTTTTAAGCGGGCCAATTAGTTCGATGACAAAAACTGCAGTAAGTGAACTCGATATAGATAATAAATCGGCGCAAAAGTCGAAGAATATGTTTGCTTTAGGGATGATACTTTATATGTTCAACAGGAGTTATGAGGAGATCTTCAACTTCTTTGAAACAAAGTTTGCCTCCAAACCGATAATTGTAAAAGCAAATAAATTAGTTCTTGAAGCCGGATACAATTATGCCGACACCATAGAATCGTTTGTTAATACTTTTAAAGTAGAGCCTGCTCCTCTGGTAAAAGGGCAGTACAGAAATGTTACCGGTAACCTTGCCACATCATGGGGTTTATTGGCAGCAGCCGAACGTTCCGGATTGAATCTTTTTTGTGGTAGTTATCCCATTACTCCTGCAACAGAAATTTTACAGGAACTCTCAAAACATAAACAGTTTACTGCTATTTCCTTACAAGCAGAAGATGAAATAGCGGGTATTGTTTCAACAATAGGGGCTAGTTTTGCAGGTGCACTTCCTGTTACAACTACCTCAGGTCCTGGTTTATCATTAAAGAGCGAAGCTTTAGGATTAGCTGTAATGACTGAATTACCTTTGGTTGTTGTTGACGTACAAAGAGGAGGTCCATCAACTGGCCTTCCAACTAAATCGGAGCAAAGTGATTTAATGCAGGTTCTTTTTGGCAGAAATGGTGAAGCACCTGTAATTACTATTGCAGCAAGTAGTCCTTCCGATTGTTTTTATTCGGCTTACGAAGCTGCAAAATTAACTCTGGAGCATATGACTCCTGTAGTTTTACTTACAGATGGCTCATTAGCAAATGGTTCTGAAGTATTTAAGATTCCTAATGTTAAGGACTTACCTGAAATTATTCCACCTTTGGTAAAAGATAATGATCCTGATTTTCAGCCATACAGCCGCGACGAGAAAAAACTCAGTCGCCCATGGGCAGTGCCGGGAACCAAAGGTCTGCGTCATAGAATTGGTGGTTTAGAAAAGGAAAACATCACTGGAAATGTTTCTCACGATCCTGAAAACCATGAACTAATGTGTAAACTTAGGGAGGAAAAGGTAGAGAGAGTTGCCAATTTTATTGAAGACCAGGATGTATTTGGTGATGAAAATGCCGATACTTTAGTTGTTAGTTGGGGTGGAACACATGGTGTTATGCTTACAGCTGTTGAGCAACTATTAACAGAAGGACATTCCATTGCTTTTGCACATTTTAAATACATAAAACCTTTACCAAAAAATACTGAAGAGATTTTAAGTAAGTATAAAAAAATACTTGTTTGTGAAATTAATCTTGGTCAGTTTGTTAATTATCTGAGAATGCGAATGCCTCAGTTTTCTTATCAACAGTATAATAAGATACAGGGATTACCATTTACTGTTTCAGAATTAAAAAAGGAATTTATTGCTCTTATAAACAAGTAGAAAAATGGAAAATATTATAGATACATCTAAATTGGAACTTACGAAAAAAGATTTTGAAAGCGACCAGATGGTGAAATGGTGTCCGGGTTGTGGAGATCATGCAATATTAAAATCTGTGGAGTCGGTATTTCCTGAATTAGGTATCGAGAAAGAAGATTTTGTTGTGGTATCAGGTATCGGTTGTTCATCGCGTTTCCCTTATTATATGAATACTTATGGTATACATGGTATTCATGGGCGTGCTGCAGCTTTAGCCACGGGGATTAAACTTGCAAACCCTAAGTTAAGTGTTTGGATGATAACTGGTGATGGCGATTCAATGGCTATTGGAGGTAATCATTTTATTCATGTAGCCAGAAGAAATCCTGATGTAAATATTTTACTTTTTAATAATAAGATTTACGGACTTACCAAAGGTCAATATTCTCCAACTACTCCTAAAGGAAGTAAAACAAAAACATCTCCTCAGGGATCTTTTGAAATTCCTTTTAATCCGGGAGAACTTGTTATGGGAGCTAAAGGTAAATTCTTTGCACGAGTGGTTGACACAAATATTAAAATGATGACTCAGGTGTTTGCTGAGGCTGCCAAGCATAAGGGGACTTCAATTGTTGAAATACTTGCAAACTGTGTTATTTTTAATAATAAAATTCATGGTTTGATTACAGCAAGAGATACCAAGGACGAGAATCAAATTTTTCTTGAGGCCGGAAAGCCAATGAAATTTGGTAAGGACAATGAAAAGGGAATTATTCTGAATGGTCCACATCTAGAAGTTGTTACTATTGGAGAGAATGGAATTAAAGAAGACGATTTACTAGTTCATGATCCTACAAATGAAGATTCGGGAATTCATATTATGCTGGCTAATATGGCACCGCCGGAATTTCCTGCTGCCTTGGGAGTAATTCGCTCAGTAAAAGAGCCTACTCTTGAAGAGTCGGTTTGGGAATCAGTGGAACATGAAAAAGAAGTTTCTCCATATAAGAATGTTGACGACCTGTTACGCAGTGGCAGTACATGGAATATAGATTAGAAACATTACATCTTATCTACTTTTTATTAATGTATCAACTGTTTTAAAAAGTTCTTTCTTGTCGATAGGCTTTGTTAAATAAGCATCGCACCCTATTTTGAGAGCTTTTTCTTCATCGCCTTGAAGCGCATAGGCCGATTGAGCAATAATTTTAACATCTTTATTGAATTTCCTAATTTCTTCAGTTGCCTTATAACCATTAACTATTGGCATTCGTATATCCATAAAAATAATATCCAAATCAGGATTTTCTCTGGCTATTTCAATTGCTTCCTGGCCATTTTTAGCCTGTAGAAATTCAGAACTATATTTTCTGAGTACTATCTGCAAATATTCAATGGAGAAGTCTTCATCCTCAACGATAAGTATTTTGAGATTGTTGAGTTCTTTTTTTGTGGTAGCATTTTGCGGAGTTATTGTATATAAGTTTTCTTCAGACTTATAAGGAATTGTAAAATAGAAAGTTGAACCTTCTCCTTCAACTGATTCTGCCCAAATTTTACCTCCCAGAATTTCAACATAGGCTTTTGTTATTGAAAGGCCTAAACCACTTCCTTCTTTTGCTTTTACTTCAGATAAATCGGCTTGAACAAAAGTTTCGAATATTGCTTCTAGCCTATTTTGCGGAATTCCAATCCCACTATCTTTAATGTAAAATTCAAGGTGGTCGATAGCTTCAGTAAATCCGATTTCAATTTTACCTTTGAAAGTATATTTAATTGCATTTCTAATAAGATATGAAAGTATAGAATTAAATTTATCATAATCTGTATTGAGATTGATTTCCTTTTTAGTATGACCAGGTTTTATTTCCAGTTCAAGGCCTTTTTCTATTATGTCATCCTTATGAAGTTCAAATTGTTGCTTTAACTCGTTGTTTAGATTAAACTCCGATGTGTTAGTTGTAATTTGTCCGGTTTCTATCATCGAAATATTCATGATATCATCTAAAGTGTTAAGTAATCTTTCACCACTTTCCATTATAATTTCGATATATTCCAGTTGTTCCTCTCCACTTAAATTAGAATTTTTTAATAGGCTTGTAAAGCCCAGGAGACCATTCATGGGTGTTCTTATTTCATGGCTTATATTTTGAAGAAAAGCCGATTTTAATTTATCACTTTCCGTGGCTTTTTCTAAAGCAAGGTTTAATGCCTCTTCACTTTGTTTTCTTTGAATAGAAATACTTATCTGGTCAGCGATAATTTCCATTATCTCCAGATCTTTTTTACTATATACTTCTTTGTCATCATAATTTTGGACTGCAAAAACTCCGAAAACCTCACCTTCATTTTTCAAGGGTACACCCATCCAGATTTTTGATTTTGTTCCGACATAGTCAAGTTTCCCTTTTTCAAATAAATCTCTTTTTAGATCTATATCAGCAAGTAAAGGTTTCTGTGTTTCTATAACATATTTTGTAAGTGTTTTATGCGCTTTAGCAGTTGTGAAACGATCGTACTTATCGGCATAATAAGGAAAACTTAGAATATCGTTTTTTTCATCATATAGGGCTACATAAAAATTTGTAGTATCAACTACTTTTCCAACCTCTTTTTGGATTATGGAAATTAGTGTTTGTAAGTTATCACTTATAGTATTGGCCTTACTAATATTATATAAAATTTTCTGGATTAATTGTGATCTTTTCTGTTCACTAATATCTTTAACAAAAGCAAAAGAACCGTCGAAGTTGTTTTCATGATCCAACATTGTAGTTGCACTAAAGAGAGTAAAAATATTTTTACCGTCTTTTTTTCGCAATTGGATTTCGTAAATTCTTTGCTTATTATTATTACTGATGGATATTTGGTGTTTAAAAATGCTCAAATTTTCATCATCCACAAAATCAAATGGAGTTTTGCCCAACATTTCTTTTTTTGTATAGCCAAGTATTTTGCACAAAGCTTTATTTACCCCAATAGTTTTGCTTTGCTTGTTAATTCGCCAAAAGCCCTCAGATGTAGTTTCTATTAGCCTTCTGTAGGATTCTTCACTTTGTTGAAGTTTTAATAAATCATGCTTTTGTTGTGTAATATTTTCAGCAATTTTGATAAAATTTTTAATCTTGCCTGACTCATCATAAATTGGTGATATGGAAACCCTTTCCCAAAATGTCTCGCCGGTTTTTTTTATGTTGTGGACATCTCCCTTCCAGGTTTTGCCGGCCATAATGGTTTCCCACATTTTCTTATAGAAGTCTGTAGATTGTTCTCCTGATTTAAGTATTCGGGGGTTTTTTCCAATAACTTCTTTTAAAGTATATTTTGTTAGTTCGGTAAATTTAGGATTTGCATATTCAATGTTTCCATCAATATCCGTAATTATAATAACCGCAGGACTTTGGTTAACAGCAGTACTTAGTTTTCGAAGAGTATCCTCATTGTTCTTACGGATAGTAATATCCCTTACTATTGCAGTGAAAAATAATTCATCGGCAAATTCCCATTTCGATAATGAGAGTTCAATAGGAAATTCGTAGCCACTTTTGTTAACCGCTTTCAGTTCAATTATTTTACCAACATATTTGTTGAATTCTTTTGTCTCTGCGCGATTGTTATGAGCAAATTCTATGATATTTTTTGAGTCAGGAATAATTTTAGGAAGTTCTTTTCCAATAATTTCGTCTTCACTAAATCCAAATATGCGTTTTGCTGCAATATTCCATGAATTAATAAGTCCCCTGGAGTTTATAGTAATAACGGCATCTGCTGCTGTTTGAGTAATTGAGCGATTAATGCTTTCACTCCTTAGAAGAGCGGTTCTTTCATTTATTTTATTGGTAATATCGTTTATATATCCTTCTATTGCTAATAATTCTCCATTATCTTCTGAGTAAATCCCAATACCAAATTCTTCAACAAGGATTATTGTACCCCATGCAGTAACAATACTGTAATTGAGTTCATAAGGTATTTTTTTTTCGATGGCAATCTGAACTTCATTCCAAACTCTTTCCCTGTCTTCAGGAACAATTAAATCGGTATAATTTATTTTCTTATTGTTAATAACATCTTTGCGCGAATAACCGGTAAGTACTTCGAAAGCAGCACTTACAAATTCCATAGTCCAGTATTTATCGTTTTTGCACCTGAAGGCAAACCCCCTTAAATTATCCAGTAAAGTTTTAAGTTTTCTTTTGTTTTCTACGGCTTTTTGATTGGATAACAATAAGTCGGTTATGTCCTGCCAGGAAGAAACAATTACTGCACCATTATAATCAGTTTTGTCAATTACAGAAGCATTTATTTTGAAGGCGACTACATCATTGTCAATCATAAATTTGGCATGGAAATTATTGACTTTACCATCCTTTAAAACAGTTTTATGTAAATTGTTAAGTTGCTTGCTTGTATTTTTATCTTTTCCCAGAATTAAATCATCAAGTTTTAAAACAGAAATCTGATCCCTGTCTACCCCACATAAACTACAAAAATGAATACTTGCATCTATAATATTCTTATGCTTGTCAAAAATAAGAACCGCCTCATTAGATAGTTCCAGAAAAGATTCATAATAATTAAAAATCTGTTTTATTTTGTGCTGCTTTTTATTCTGATTCATATTGGAATTAGTTAGAAAATATGGATGCTTTATTATAAATCACTTTAAATATTTGTCGATTATTGGCCTAAGATTATCTGCCATAATTGGTTTGGCGATATAGTCATCACAGCCAGCACTTATTGCCTTTTCTCTGTCCCCTGAAAGGGCATAAGCTGTTTGTGCAATTATTTTCACGTTTTTATTAAACTTCCGAATTTCTTTTGTAGCCTCATAACCACCCAGTTCTGGCATTTTGATATCCATAAAAATTAAATCTATGTCCTTATGCTCTTTGCATATTTTGATAGCATCAATACCATTTTTAGCATGTAAAATGGTTTTACAGTAGTCTCTTAGAATAATAGTCAGGAGGTTGTCAGAAACTTCTTCATCCTCTACAATTAGTGCTTTCATATCAATTTCCTTTATTGGTTTTATACTAGAATATTTTTTTTCTATTTCTATATTGTCATTATCGATAGCAATTTGATCAGTTAGTGAAGGTAATGTAAAGTGGAATGTCGAACCCACACCTTTTTGTGATTTTACCCAAATTTTACCCCCAAGTAATTCAACATAAGCTTGTGAAATTGATAATCCCAAACCGCTTCCTTCATAAGCATGTGTATCTTCTATATCAGCCTGTACAAATCTATCAAAAATAGCTTTTTGTCGATTTGAATCAATTCCAATTCCTGAATCTTTAACAAAGAAGGAAAAAACATCTTTATCAAGGCTACATCCTACTTCTATTTTACCTTCTTTGGTGTACTTGATGGCATTTTTAACTAAGTTAGTAAGAATGGCATTTAGCATCTCGCTATCTGTGAATATTATGTATTCATTCTTTTTGAGGTTGAGGTCAATTATTAATTCAATGTTTTTTTCCTTGATTTCAATTTGAAAAAACTGATAAAGTTCATCCATAAGTATGCTTAGGTTAACCTTAGAAACATTAATATCAACTTGATTTGATTCAATTCGTGAAATGTCAATTATACCATTTATAGTGGCTAGCATACGTTTACCACTTTTTTTAATAATGCTAACATATTTGCTTAGTTCTTCTTCCGAAAGGTTTGTATTTTCGAGTAATCTGGCAAAACCAAGAATACCATTCATAGGGGTTCTTATTTCATGGCTCATATTAGCCAGGAAAGCATTTTTCAGTCTGTCGGATTCTTTAGCTTTTTCGAGAGCGGCTTCCAGTTCAATATTTAATTTTTGAGTTTTGTCGAGATTAGCATTTAACTCTTCATTTAATGCTTCATATTCTTCATTTTGCTTTTGAAGTTCCAGTTCAATATTTTTTCGGTGAGTAATATCTATATGTGTACCACTCATTCTAAGTGCTTTCCCCGATTCGTCTCTTTCTGTTACTTTACCTCTTGCATTTACCCAAACCCAACTTCCATTTTTATGAGGTTGACGGAATTCTACATTATAGTAATCAGTTTTGCCTTCCAGATGTTTCTCGAGTTCCTTACTGGCTTTTACTAAATCCTCAGGGTGAACATTATTTCTCCAGGTATTAACCCTAATAGGACTTAACTCTTTTCTTGTATATCCCATAATTTCTGCCCAACGCTCATTTACTATGAGGTCATCAGTAATAATATTCCAGTCCCAAGTGCCTGCATTTGTACCTTTCAAAATGCTTTCCAGCATTTTTTGTTGTTCTGCCAATAGAAGCTCATCTCTTTTTTTAAGACTAACATCTTCTACTAAGCCTAATCCTGCTACTATTTTGCCTTTACTATTTTTTATTCCTTTTCCAACTGCCTGCAAGTATGCTACTTTTTTTGAAATAACGGAATGATATTCACCTTCAAAATAACCGTTGCCTATGGTTAAAGTATCGTGTAATACTTTTTGAAGTTTATCTTCTTTAATCAGCTGGCTTAAATTTAACCCTATTATTTTCGATTTTTTAATACCAAAAATGTTTTCCATTGAAGGGTTTAATTCTGTAACTACGCTATCTTTATCGAAATATAATATTCCTACAGGTGTTTCATTAAGTATAGTTTGAAATTTTACTTTACTTTCCCTTAATTCTCTTTCTTTCTCTTTTCTTATGTCGATTTGCTCAGTCAGATCTTCAATTAAGTTCATTGAAGCAATTCTCGAATTTTGAAGGTCTTCGATGGTAGTTTTCAGTTTTAAAGATTTCTGATCATATAAACCTTCTATTTCTTCGAGTTTGTTTTCCAGTGTGTGCTGAAGTTGAAGCCTATGTAATAAACTTCCAACCATAAAAGAAGTATTAGCTATTAAACTAAGGGTTTCTTCTGATAAATTTATTTTGTTTGATATTTTAATGTAACCAAAAAAAGAGTTTAAAGTGCTCAATGGCAATATATTAACCTCTTCATTGCCTTCTTCTGTAAATTCAAATGTTGCAGGTGAAAATATATCATTTAAGCCCTCAATAAAGAGGTCAATAATATTTTTTTCACTTCCAAGTTTGGAAAGTTTGAATGTGAGTAAAAATAACTCGTGTACCAGATTCATTAATTTTAATTTAATTATTTAAAAATTTAGAAGCATTTTTTTCATCAGCTTTAAATATATAAGTTCTTTATATTAATTTCTTGATCTAAAAAGTTGAAATTCATATAATCTCTTTCCTTAAGTTTCATATAAGCAGTATATATGTACTCCCAAATTGTATTTTTTCCTGTAGAGGTATTAAAGTGCATATCAGTTTGTTATATTGAATCGTTACTAAATAATTTTGATTTATCAGGAGCACTATATTTTTTCTGTTTACCCAGTTTTAATCGGAGTTCATTAATTTCCCTTTTCAAATCTATCATTTTATGCTCACGCAAGACCATCAGTTTATTTGATCTGCTAAGGTCTTTCATTTGCTCCAATATTTTTTTCTCAGCTTTTTTTCTGTCTCGTATATCGTGTATTAAAACCAAATTTGCAGCATCGCCTTTGTATTCAATCATGCCGGCATTTATTTCTATATCAATGTGTTCGCCTTTTGAATTTTTAAATACCGATTCATATATTTGAGGTACATTTTTACCCGCGAGACGGAGTTTGTATGAAGTGTCCACTTTTTCAACTTCTTCTTTTGCAAGAAGAGAAGTAAACTCTATACCAATAAGCTTCTCCTTACTACCAGCCCAAAGATTAACAAATTTTGTATTAGCAAATACTATTCTCCTGTTTTGAATTATGCAAATACCATCATTTGCCCTTTCAACCAGATTACGGTATTTCTCTTCGCTTTCAATAAGTTTTTTTTGAGTTACTATTTTGTCAGTAACATCTTCATTAATTCCAAAAATCTGCATTGGTTTACCATCATCACCGTATTTGAAAACCGACTCTTTTGAGTGTAACCATATATATTCTCCATTCTTTTTCTTCATACGGTAAGTATTCTCAATAAATTCATCTTTTGCCAAATTTGAATAAGCAGGAACAATATTTTCCAAATAGGCTTTAAAATCATCAGGGTGCATAATTTTTTCTAAAATGCCATCACCGAACTCTTTAATTTCTTCAGTTGAATATCCCAGGATATGAGAAACCCTGTCATTTATTGTCATGTTTTTGTTTAGGGTAAGGTCATAAATATAAATTACATTAGGAGATGAATTAATGACTTTTTTTAATAATTCCAATTCATCATATAATAACTTTTCTTTTCTTTTAGTTTCGGTAATATCATGAAATAGGCAAAAAGTTTGTTTTGGCTTACCGTCTGTATTGTAGTTGATTATGCCATTATTTTTTATATAAAAATCCTCTCCGGTTGATTTTATCAAATGAAATTCTACATCTTTTACAAAACCTTTTTTCAAAAATCTGGGAAAATTTTCTTGCAGAACACTAATGGAATCGGGATGGATAAAATTAGTTATGCTTTTACCAATTACTTCATTCTTATTATCAAACTTCATAAGGTCGAGCCAGGCTTGATTAACTTCAACAATCTCACCATTTGGATTTAGTGACTCGTAGGGTATAGATATCTGATTAAAAAGGAACTGATAAAAACTCTCGTTTTCCTTTAATCTCTTTTCAATTAAGTCTTTTGCCTTTAATTGCTCCTCTAAAGATTTAATTCGGGCTTTTAATTCCTCATTTTCTTTTTGTATATGGTTGGACTTAGTCATAATGCAGCAAGGTAGTTTAAATAAGTTTAGAGTTCATAAAACATTGTTGGTTCCAAAAAAACATTTTTGCATAAATTTTAAAGGATGCAACTAATAATTAGGATACATAATTTCGGTTTAAGAATAATTATCATCATTAGAATTATACAAGTTGAATTCAGCAGATGTTGTATCCCTATTATGATATTGTAATCCAAGCAAAAACTGCTCTAAATTAGTATTATTTTTAAAATTTTACAAATTATCCTAAATAATTATAGTTTGTGCTTTATTATCAAATGATTATTAATTTTGCAAGGTGGAAGAAAAGATTAGGAATTTCATTGATTTAAACAGTTTATTCACCCGAAAAGATAAAATTCTTTTGGCAATTAGTGGTGGTTTAGATTCTGTGGTTTTACTTCATTATTTGGCAGGCAATGCTTATAATGTTGTTGCTGCACATTGTAATTTTAAGCTTAGAGGAAGTGAGTCGGATAAGGATGAATTGTTTGTTTCACAATTTGCTGAAAAACTTGGAGTTAAATTGCATACTAAAACATTTAACACTCTTGAATATGCTGAAAAAAATAAATTGTCAATCCAAATTGCAGCAAGACAACTTAGATATAATTGGTTCGATGAACTCATAGAAACTTATAAGTATGATAAACTTGCTGTGGCACATCATCTCGATGATAATATCGAAACCCTATTTATCAACTTGTTGAGAGGTAGTGGCCTTGCAGGAATAAAAGGCATGCCCTTTAGAAATGGAAAAATTGTAAGGCCTTTAATGTGTGTTTACAGGGATGAAATTAGTGAGTATTCTAAACTGCATAAACTTGAATTTAGAGAGGATTCTTCCAATAAATCGAAAAAATACCTGAGGAATAAAATCAGACTGGAACTAATACCGGCGCTAAAAAATATTGTTTCATCTTCAAATCAAACAATTGCCAATAGTATGAATTACCTGGCCGATGATAATAACATTTTCAGTCAGTTGATTGAGGAGAAGCGTAATGAAATTTCGCATTTTGAGGGAGAATCAATATATATACCCCATGCAAAATTAATCAACTTAAAGCCTTTAAATTCATGGGTTTACAGGATTTTAAAACCATATGGATTTAGTCGTTATGTTTGTGATGAAATATGTGAAGGTTTTGGAGAAAAACAAAGTGGTAAAATTTATTTTTCTGACACACATCGCCTGGTAAATGATAGAAGTCAATTCATCATAGAAAAAATAAACTCTAAAGAAAAACAAGAAGAATTCGAAATATTTTCAGAGCAAAAAATAATTAATGAACCAATTAATTTGAAGTTTGAAGTGCTGAAAAATAAGATAGATTTTGAATTTAAAAGAAATAATAAAATCGCATATTTTGATTTTAACAAATTAAAATTTCCTCTTAAACTGAGGAGATGGAGGGTAGGAGACAAATTTAAACCCTTTGGATTAAAGGGGAATAAACTTTTGAGCGACATTTTTATTGATCAGAAACTTAGTATACCGGAAAAGGAAAAAGTTTGGCTTTTGTGCTCAAATGATAAAATATTATGGATTGTAGGACTGCGTGCCTCTGATAATTTTAGAGTCACTAAATCCAGTAAAAACATATTAAAAGTTAATTTAATACAAAAAGTGTAAGGAATACACATATTGTGCAACAAATGATATTCCAGGGTTGTCAGGAAAAGACTTAACCAATTAATCGGTTTTGTATTTTTGCAATTCCCCTGGGGGATTATTAATTGAAAATATATATATATGAAGTCTAGGATAATATTGCTATTTGCTTCAATACTTTTATTCTCAGGAATAAATGCTCAGATTTTTGAACCTGTTAAATGGGATTTTTCAAAAGAGAAAATTTCGGATAATGAGTACGAATTAGTTTTCACTGCTTCTATCGACCATAAGTGGCATTTATATTCACAGGATATTCCAATGTCGCCTCCCGCTACAACTTTTAAATTCAACGAAAGTGATGATTATGAGTTGGTTGGGAATGTAAAAGAGTTAAGTCCAGTCATCGAGGAGTATGATCCTAATTTTGAGATGGAACTTAAATATTTCGCCAATGAAGCTATATTTAAGCAGAAGGTGAAAATACTTAATTCGAATGCCAGAATTACCGGTTCATTGGAATTTATGAGTTGTGATGATATGAGGTGCTTACCACCCAGCGATATTGATTTTAACTTCGAATTTGCTGAAGTTGAAACTCCTGCAGCAAATAAAATAATAGAACCTGTAAGTTGGGAATTCTCAGCGCAAAAAACTTCCGGCAGAAAATTCGATTTAATTTTTACTGCTACTGTTGAAGATGGATATCATCTTTATTCAGTAGAAAAAGTGGAAGACGGACCTTTGCCAACGGAATTCGTTTTTGAAGAACAAAATGGATTTAAACTTATTGGTAAGGCCCAGGAAGTTACAAAGCCAATAAAAGAATACGATAAAGTTTTTGAGCTGGATATAAAATTTTTCAATAAAACAGCTGTATTTAAGCAAAGTATCGAATTAACATCTGATGAAGATATAATTGATGTTGTTGGAGAAATACAATATATGTCGTGTAATGATGTGAGTTGTATTGCTCTTTATACCGATATTGAATATAAGTTCAATGGTAAAACCGATGAGCAAATAATTTCTTCCAATGTTGAAGAAAGCGATACTAATTTGAATAACGACATGGGAGCGGTAGATATTACCGGCAAAAATGCATCTCTATGGGGTTTCTTCATATTGTCGTTTTTAGGAGGATTGGCCGCAATATTAACGCCATGTGTTTTCCCTATGATACCAATGACAGTTTCCTTTTTTATGAAAGAGGGTGCTGATAAGGCAAAGGGAAAAATAGAAGCCATAATTTACGGAATAAGTATAATTGCCATTTATGTTTTTATAGGTTCTGTTTTAGCAGTTATTGCCGGCCCTGAGATAGCTAACTGGTTAAGTACTCACTGGCTGCCAAATATATTATTCTTCTTGATTTTTGTAATATTTGCCTTTTCCTTTTTCGGAATGTTTGAAATTACTCTGCCAAGTTGGATAGTAAATAAATCGGATCAAAAGGCTGATAAAGGTGGATTTTTAGGGCCTGTATTCATGGCATTAACATTGGTTTTGGTTTCGTTTAGCTGTACCGGACCGATTGTTGGAACCATACTAGTTGAGTCGGCAGGAGGACAGATTTTAAAGCCTATAGTTGGTATGCTTGGTTTCTCACTTGCTTTTGCTCTGCCATTTACAATGTTTGCATTCTTCCCAAGTCTTCTGGAAGGTCTGCCAAAGTCGGGTGGCTGGTTAAATTCGGTTAAAGTGGTTTTGGGATTCCTGGAACTGGCCTTGGGATTAAAATTCCTTAGTATAGCCGACCAAACTTACCATTGGGGAATTCTTGACAGGGAAATTTACCTTGCTTTTTGGATAGTTATTTTCTTCTTATTAGGATTATATCTGCTTGGTAAACTTAAATTTGCACACGATTCTGACCTGCCATTTATATCCGTACCGCGACTGGTTCTTGCAATAATTACTTTTACTTTTGTTGCATATATGATTCCCGGAATGTGGGGAGCTCCTCTTAAATCCCTTTCGGGATATATACCTCCGCAAACAACACATGATTTTGATATTAATACAATAATAAGAGATAATGTTAAAGCCTATGGTGGAGGCATGTCGGAGAACGAATCGGAAATTTGTGAAACTCCAAAATACCATGAGTTTCTTCATCTGCCACATGGACTGGAAGGATATTTTGATTTAGATCAGGCAATAAGTTGTGCCAAAGAGCAAAACAAACCAATATTCATTGACTTTACCGGACATGGTTGTGTTAACTGTAGAGAAATGGAAGCAAATGTTTGGTCCGATCCAAATGTACTCAAACGTTTAAGAGAAGATTATATAGTAGTTGCTCTTTATGTTGATGATAAAACCGGTTTGCCGGAAGACGAATGGTATGTTTCAAATTACGATGGCAAAATGAAAAAAACCATTGGAAAGAAATTTGCCGACTTACAGAAGGAGAAATTTGGTGTTAATGCACAACCGTTTTATGTGCTGTTGGGACACCAAAATGAAGTATTAGCTCAACCTCGAGCATACGATTTGGATGTTGAAGCATTTGTAAAATTCCTGGACAAAGGAAAAGAAAACTTTGAAAAAGGAAAAAGTGTTTTCAAAATGAAATAAACACTTCTTAAAAATCATTATTCTAGACTAAAAAATTCTCATCTAAATATGATTGGAATGCAGGCTTATATTGCTCGCTTACAGGGATATATATGTCTTTATCGAAAATAATTCGATTACGTTCTATGGTACTTATTCTATCCAAATTAACAATATATGACCTGTGAACACGCATAAAAGAATTTTCAGGTAAAAACGACTCCATTTTTTTCATGCTCATTAAAGTCATTATTGGTTTTTGATTTTCAATGTGTATCCTTAAATACTCGCGCATACCTTCGATGTATTTTATTTCCGATAACTGTATGCGCAATATTTTATATTCTGATTTTATGAAAAGAAATTTCTCGTTTCTTTTTACGCTTGTAATTTCTTCCTCCGAAGTTTTAATTCTGGATTTTGCTTTTTCTGCTGCTCTTAGAAAATCGGAATAGGCAATGGGTTTCAACAAATAGTCGATGGCATCAACTCTAAAACCTTCAACAGCATGTTCGCTATATGCTGTAGTGAAAATTACTTTTGGAGGATTGTTTAAGGATTTCACAAAATCCATCCCGCTAAGGTCGGGCATATTTATATCCACAAACATTAAATCTACTTCATTTTCCTCCAAAAAAGTAATTGCATCTATGGCACTTTCAAAACTTTTTAATAGTTCTAAATATGGTGTTTTTTCAACATACTTGACTAACTGTTTTAATGCCAAAGGTTCATCGTCGATAGCTATACTACTTATCATATCGGAAGAGTTAAATGTAATTTATAAATCTCGCTATTCTCACTTATAGTGAGGGAATAATTATCATCATACAATAAATCAAGGCGCTTTTTGGAATTAACAATTCCTATTCCTGATTCATCATCTGATTTTTTCTGTTTGTAGTTACTGTTTTCAGTTTCAAATACTAATTTATCATCATTAAAGAAAAAAGATATTTTTACAAATGAAGATTGCTGATAACTTATTCCATGCTTAAAGGCATTTTCAATATATGATATAAACAATAGGGGAGGAATACTTTTGTCGGGCAATTCACCGGGTATATATAACTTAATATCAACTTTTTCAGAAAAACGCAGCATCATCAAATCTACATAGTTTTTAATAAACTCCATTTCTTTTTGAATACTAATCATTTTGTTTTCAGAATCATACAATAGGTGCCTCATCAATTTCGACAATCTAATTATAGAGTCCTTGGCTTCTTCAGTATTAATATCGATCAGGGAGTGAATATTATTCAGAGTATTCATAAAAAAATGGGGACTTACCTGACTCTTCAAAAATGCTAACTGAGTCTCGGCATTTTCAACTTCAAGTTTTGCTCTTTGCTGCTCAGATTTCCTAAGTCGGAAGGTAGTCATTAATCCAGTATCGAATCCAACTAATAAGAAAGAGAAAATAATTAAATTGATAAAAGGTGGCATTGCTTTTCCTTGATTTTGACGATTTGGACCAAGAGGAGGTCTGTTTTCGTTAAATTGTCCGGGAGGTGGAGGTGGAGGCTTCTTATTAAATACATCTTCCTGCCTGGGTGGAAGTGGCAGGTTGTTTTGATTATATAAAAACGAAGCAAAACTCATAGTGGCAATCAAAGCAATAACACTGAGAATGTATTTTAAGTTTTGTTTTGCGAATAAAAGTTTCGGCACTAAAACTAATCTGTTGATCAGGAAAATGATTAACAAAGGAATTATTACTCTCATTATATTCAAGATCTCCTTTGTACTTATACTGCTGTCTTCCCTGAAAAATACTGGTGCAAATACAAGCAATATCCATACAAAGGAGATTATTATTAACTCAGAAAAACGTAATTGTTTTTTATTATTGAACATTGTCTTTATTAAAATGAGTAAAATCCATAAACAAATTTAATATTTAATGCCTAAGTAGTTTTGATTCTGTTATTGTTTAACTATTTTCTTAATATAAATACCTTTTGAACAATTTATCTTTAGTATGTAAATGCCTGGTAATAAATTCTGTATGTTAAGTTTATGCTGCCTGCTTGTGGAAATTTCTTCATTTATAATTTCAGCTCCACTTAAATTATAAACTCCAATGGAAATTAACATCATATCATTTTTAGACTCTATTGTCAAATAATTAGTTGCAGGATTTGGATAAACTCTGAACGTTTCAGTTTCGTTAATAATTTCACTGGTTGATGTTGCTGATGCATCTCTCACCAGTCGAACATAATTGTAAATTCTTATGACATCGCCCTGAGGGCCATGACCGAAAGGATAATCGTCAGGATCGCCAACTTTTGGATCACTGCGCTGAGCTCCGGCACCATGAACATCCATCAATGTATAATTTCCCGATCCGGGCGGCTCCTCCATAAAGCCAAGTGCTTCCCCAAAACATACATAGGCGGCATTGCTTCCCGGATTGGATTGCATATTTGCATGTGTAGTGCCACTCCAGTAAAAAGGATAATTAGCACTTCCGCCCTCATCGGTAATGCTGCTACAATTGAAGAGGGGATCGATGGCAGGAGAGTTAGTTGTTTGAGGAGAACGTGTATAATCAACTATACTTTGAAGTTCTTTTACGTTTGGCAATCTCCAGTCGGTATAATTTGCATTGCTAGCATTTTCGGCATAAATTAATGCATCTTCCCAGCTGAGCCCGCTGCCATTATCATCCTGCGACCACATTAATCCTGTGGAATTATCGGTAATAGTTCCGTTACCATTATCGGTAAAATTATTAATGCCATAATTATCGTTTCCCCTCACATACATCACATAAAATTGTTTATCCTCAGTTTGCCCGGGCATGGGTGCAGTAGGATAGCCTTTTATTCTGCCATCGGCAAAGTTTACTCCAAACATGGTTTCATCTCCGTTCATGGTAGTACCCACATAAAGTGTGGAAGATGCAAACTGTGCATCGATAATCCTTTCGCCGGCACTTTCGTCGCCATATCCAAAATCGAAATAATCGGTATCAATAAATGGAACAAGATTTTCTACGGAACCATTATAACCACTGGGATCAATACCCGAAAATACAATTAGTGAATATGCTTCTTTAATATCTGGAAGACGCCAGTCATCATATCCTGCAAGATTAAAGGTGTCGGCTGCAGCCATAGCCTCATCATACGATAGTTTATCATCGTAATTAATTGTTCCATCTCCATTTAAATCAGGACTTTTTTGCCACATTAATCCTGTGACTAAATCACTAATAGTCCCGTCTCCATTATCAACATAATTCGGCTGGTTTCCCTGATAGTTTGCATCCTGTCCATAGAAAGGATTGCTCACTGATGGAAGTGAAATTTCCTTTAGACTATCATATGCAATACTTTGCTTAGTATCAACTATTGGATAAGTTAAGTTACTTTGCGACAGCAAATTACTTAATGGCAACAGAGAAAAAGTTGATATTAGTAAAAGTAAAATTATATTTTGTAATTTGATTAATGTCTTCATGATATTAAGTTTTATAAGTTTAACTATTTGCCTTGCTTTTTACCCTGTGGTTTTTGCATTTTCCTGTCGTTTCGAGGGCGTTTTTCCTTCATGAATTCTTTAAATAAAACCTCTTGTTCTTTGCTAAGTACCGATTTTATTTCATTATCAAAATCTCCTTTAAGAGTTTCCATTTCTTTACGCTCTGCTTCATGCGATTTTTTATACTTTTCCTGAACAGTTTTCATGGTTTTAAAATGATCATTCATTATCTCCGTCATTTTTTGTTTTTGTGTTTCCGACAATGATAATTTTGTTTCTAGGTCAGAAATCATTTTCTCGATTTGCTTTTCGCTTGGAATTTGAGGAGGTCCTTGTGGTTTTCTTTGCATATCCTGAGCACTTAAATTGCTAAGCAGGAATATAAAACTTGCCAGAAGAATAATTGGTGTTAATCTGATTTTTGTTTTCATATCTCAATTATTTAATTTTTAGGCAAATCTATAGCGCTAATAAATTAATTTAAAATATAATCAACAAAGCAGGCTATTTTACCCACAAAAAGGTGGTTTTTCTAAACACGAAATGTGATATTGCTTTAACTAACTGAATTAATTACCTCATTACTAATATAGTTAGTAATAATAAATCAAACTTTAAATTCCTTATAATTTCCCTCATTACTAATGGGATAATTCCCTTTAAATACATCACCATGGTTACCATCGATGGCAATTTCATCACCGGTAGTGAAACTAAACTTATTGAACTTACATACTTTTTTATCCTCGTAAACTATCATGCTCGTACAGTTTACAATTGAAGTTCTTCCAAGACGTGTAGCAGTAACTGCGGCATGTGAGGTAGCGCCTCCTTTAGCTGTTAACAATCCATCGGTGGCGAAAATCATACCGATATCATCGGGAACAGTATCAGGGCGCACTAGTATTATACTTTCTTCGGGATACTTTTTTCTCAAGGCTTCTATATCTTCCATATCGAATGCTAAACGACCGTTGAGCGCACTGCCTCCTATGCCAATTCCTCTTCCGGCAAGGGCCATTTCATCATAAGGAGTGTCAAAAATCCTGATTGTACTTTTGGTATACATATCCAAATCTCTGATTTGTAAAATATGCAAATCATCAGGGTTTTCCGATTCGAAAGTGAATTCAATTTCCTGCGGACTATATCCCAGTTCTTCTGTGAGTTGTGTACCTATTTCATGAAGTTTTCTGTAAATTTCAGGAAACATATTTTCCAAAGTTTGCGATTTATTTTCATCGTCACTAAGTTGCTTATTGCTGATATGCATAGGTTTTACCAAACCAGCAACGATATCTTCTCCCTGACTTTGAAGTGTAAAATCACCAAAAAGTTCAACTCCTTGTTTTCTTACTTTAGGATTTTTGGTGAAAGTAACTCCCGATCCTGAAGTTTCTTTCAAATTTCCAAAAATCATTTGCTGAACAACAACGGCGGTTCCCCACTCATTGGAAATATGCAGATTTTTTCGATATACTTCGGCTCTTTCAGAAGACCACGATTCGATAACAAAATTTATACTCGTAAGCAGTTGTTGGAAAACATCTTCTTCAAACTCTATATTTTTTTTCTTAAGAGCTTTTTTGTATTCGAAGGCTGTTTCCTTCATTTGATGAGGTTTAAACTTAACTTTTTGCTGGGCTTTGTATTTAGTTTTGCAGGATTCCATAACCTCGTCGAAGGTGTCTCTTTTCATCCCAAAAGCCATACCCCAACTTTGAATTAAGCGGCGATATGAATCCCAGGCTGCCCATTCGAAACCTTTTGTTTTACTTAAGTTTTCGGTTACTTCATCGTTTAATCCAACGTTTAAAATTGTATCCATGGCTCCGGGCATCGAAATTGCGGTTCCCGATCTTACCGACAATAGCAATGGATTTGAGGAATCTCCGAATTTTTTCCCTGAGGCTACTTCTACCCTCTGTAAATTAAACTTAATCATAGAGTGTAACTCACTCAAAAGTTCAGAATGAGCCATAATGGCTTTGTAATTTCTGAAAACCTCGGTGGTTAATACAAATCCGGGTGGAACCGGAAATCCGGCTAAGCGTAATTTTTTTAAATGGTAAGCTTTCGACCCCATAAACACCTGATTGTCGATAATCGGACTGGGAGAGCGAAGACGTGTTATTACCAGGTCGGAATTATACGACATAATTTTTTGGATCAATTCAGGCTTTAAATTATCAGCCATCCTCCTTAGGGAAAGCAGAATTTTTGCAGTAAAATTGTCCAGAGGCTGCATCAAAAACGCTTCTGACAACGCAACACGATAAAATTCTTCAGAGATTTTATTACTGGTTTTTATAAACTCATCTTCCTTGAGGTTTTCACCCTTTAACTTTAATATTTGAGGGATAATTGTATTTAAAGGGCTTTCGTATGTATTAATAAAATATCTCTCTATGGTACGTTTTATGTCTTCTGAAATAAACTGAAAAATGTTTATGTATTGATCGAAAGAAAAACTCTGCGACCTTAAACTATATTTTAGCATGAGTAAATTAGAGTTGAAACTTTGGTTGGTAATACCATCCAGTTCCAAACCCTCACGGAAGTAATCCAGAATAAAATATATATTATTTAAAGTCTTGGCAGATATATAGTTAAGATTAATTTTATCCACCACCTCTTCCATCAGTTTGGTGGCTATATTTTCCAAACGGAAAGTTAGCCCCAGAGCCTCAAATTTTGTTTCTCTGTATACACCATACATCGATGGTATACCAATGGCAATATGTCGTTTGTGGTATATGTTTTCCCAACTTTTACTTGGCTTTGGATTGAAAATAATATCTTTCAGGGTTTTCATAAATCCATAAATATGCTTTATGGATTTTTCAACATCATTGTTTTCCAGAGCCAGTTTAAAACTTTCAACGTCCTTTGATTCCAAATATGAATATCTGCTGAGCAAACTAATAATATCAACGGTTTCAAAAGAGTATTTTTCCTTCAAATGATCGTAAAGAATTCTTATGTCCTTGAGTCTTTCTTTACTTATGGGATGAGCACCACTAATTTCATCCAGTTTGGATTCAAAATCTTCTTTATCCAAATCGATGAGTTGCTCGGGAGTAAGGTCGTTTTTTTTGCAGAGTTGGTTTAGAACATTATGTATTGGAGCATACCATTGACTTTCCTTGTCGATAGATTCATAAACATTATGTGGTAAACTATTTTTTAAGTTCTCCAGATTACCGTCATACCAGAATTTGAAAATTTTTAAGGTTAAATCTATTAATGTGTTATTACTTTCGGTATGAACCTGTTTACGAAGAAAGTGAACCAACTTATCCTGTCGATGCGACACTTCATCCATAGAGGTAGTAACTTTTCTAATTTCCCCCTCGGCACCAATTTCATTAAAATACACAGGAAAAATACGTGTAAGTTGCTTCACCTTTTTATAGTAAGGGGCAATATTTGAATTAAGAATTTTAGTAATATCCCTTTGGAAAAGGTCGGTATCATTAATAAAAATACCACCAAGACGAAGATTCACTATCAGAGCCGATAATAGTTTCTCCATATCCGACTCTGAATATTCTATCAACTCCAGCCAAACTCTGATATTTTTAAGGTGATTATTGTTTACCGATAACTGCCAGTCTTCATTAACGAAAACCATACCCGGGGTTTCGAATCCGAAATCGATAAGTTTATTTTCGAAATAGGCAGTATGTTCGTCGGCATTTTTATTTTCTATGTCAATTATCTTTTTACCCAGGGTTAGAAAGATGTCTAATATTGAGGAACCATGTTCTTTTCGCAGCCCTTCAGCAAACTCAAAAATCTGGTCTGTAAAATCTGTAATTTCATTAACTTCCAACTCATCAATGGTTTGTTGGAGCATATTGTTGAGTTCCCAGATTAGTCGTTCACGTTTATCCGACATGCCTTTGAGTTTCAGCAAATAGAAAATAAAATAAAATTTGTCGGTAAAATATTTGAAATCTTTGATGCAGGATGAAAATCTATCAGCTATATCATCAAAATTAGGAATTTTTTCCACAAGATCTTCCCAATCATCAATTTTATCAATTTGTTTGCGAAGGTTTACAAACCACTGCTTTCCAATTTTTTTTTCTATTTTTTCAGCGGGGGTTTTAATCAGTTGATTGTTTGCTTCAAACCATTTTTCTATTTCTGTACTCTCTTCCCAGAAACTTATATTTTTTTGATATACTTCCTTTGTAATTGTAAGAACTTTGCTCTTTATGTGTTTGTTATTGATGAAAGTTTTCAAATATCTCTCAAAATATTTTGATGCGATTATATAACTATAATAATCACGTTTTAATCCATCGGAAAGCGCATTACAACAATTGTCGATGGTGGTAGAATAATCTCTTTTTTCACTTTCTAATTTAGATGTAAATTCCAGTAGTGTTTTAATTATCAAGACATGAAGTTCACTACTTATATTTTCATAAAGTAGATTATGCATTAATTTTACCGGTATTGAAAATGCATTTTCTGCGTTTTCCAGGTTGTTGTAAAACCAAAAATCAGTCAATAATATGCTTCTTAACTCTTCAATAACAAATTTTTTATTGGAAAAAGGATGCTGATATTCTATGACGCAATCGTTTGCGCGTTTG
>JBFFLX010000029.1:0-29823 GCA_041554435.1 Bacteroidales bacterium | reverse complement strand
TGCATATCGACTAAGACTTTCATCCATTTTGTCGAAACCAAAATGGTGAAACTCTATACCGAGTAATGTCGGTACGGGATTACCCTTGCTAATACAATTTTCAGCTCGTTCCTTGCTTCCTATTGCATAAACCGGGTTTAAAATATTCAACAAAACATTGACAAGCAATTTATCTTTGCATTATCTTTGCAAAAAACATAAGTGAAAACTGAAAAAAACATATCGTTTTCTATTAAGCATTATCGTAAACTTTACGAGTGTTTGATGTTTTATATTTAATCATTTCTTCTTAAAACCACCTAATACCCTATTATTTTTCAAATTAATTAATGGATAATAATGAATATGAAGGAAGAAATAAAACCTCAGCGTACAGCCAATTCTGCATCTAACTTCAAAATAGAAGAGAATAAAAATGGCATGAACAGTCGTATTAAAAAATTGCGACAGCAAAGTGTGGATGCCGAACCTAGCATATCTATCGAGCGGGCTCAGATTGTAACTGATTTTTATAAAAATAATTTTGGCAAATATCCGGTACCAATTATGCGGGCTCTAAATTTCAAGGAGTTGTGCCAAAAGAAGACAATTTATATTGGGGATGGAGAATTAATTGTTGGTGAAAGAGGCCCTAAGCCAAAAGCTGTACCAACTTTTCCGGAGTTAACATGCCATAGCGTTGATGACTTAAACACATTAAATTCGAGAGACTTACAAAACTATCACGTTGCGAAAGAAGATATTATTACCTACGAAAAGGAGATAATTCCATATTGGACGGGAAGAACACAGAGGGAGCGAATTTTCAAACACGTTCCTCAGGAATGGAAGGCCGCTTATGAAGCCGGAGTATTTACCGAATTCATGGAGCAAAGGGCTCCCGGACATACCGCACTGGATGGAAAAATTTATCAAAAAGGCATGCTGCAATTAAAGCAGGAAATTGCCAAAGAAATTAAAAACCTTGATTTTCTGAATGATGCTGAAGCCACCGATAAACTTGAAGAACTCCAGGCCATGGAAATTTCCTGTGATGCGGTTATAATTTTCGCCAACAGGCATGCTGATTTGGCAGAAGAAATGGCGCAAAATGAAAAAGACAATACAAGGAAAAATGAATTATTAAAAATAGCCGAAGTCTGTCGGAATGTACCCGCAAACAAGCCTTCAAATTTCCACGAAGCCATACAAATGTATTGGTTTGTACATCTTGGAACCATAACAGAACTAAATGGTTGGGATGCTATGAATCCGGGCCACTTCGATCAACATCTCTTTCCATTTTACGAAAGGGATATAAAAAAAGCTAAACTAAACAGAGAGCAAGCAAAAGAATTGCTGAGTTGTTTCTGGATAAAGGTAAACAATCATCCCGCCCCGCCAAAAGTCGGGGTAACTGCCAGAGAAAGTGGCACTTATAATGATTTCACTAATATCAACATTGGCGGTGTAGATAAATTTGGAAATGATGCCGTAAATGATATTTCCTATATGATATTGGAAATAATTGAGGAGTTACATATTCTTCAGCCCGGAAGTTCGGTGCATTTCAGCAAAGAAACTCCCGATGAATTTGTTAACGCTTCTTCAAGAGTTATAAGGCAGGGTCATGGTTACCCCTCCATTTTCAATACTGATATTTATATAAAGGAATTATTACGACAGGGGAAATCAATAGATGATGCCAGAGAGGGTGGTTGTAGCGGATGCATTGAAGTGGGAGCCTTTGGTAAAGAGGCCTTCGTTTTAACAGGATATCTCAATGTTCCGAAAGTTCTTGAACTCACTCTCAACAATGGCATTGACCCACTCACCAATAAACAAGCAGGAATAAAGAGTGGCGAGCCTCTGGATTTTAAGACTTTCGAAGATTTATACACAGCCTTTAAAAAGCAATTGGATTATATTGTTAATCAGAAAATCAGGGTTAGTAATTATATCGACAGAATGTTTGCAAAATATAGTCCTGCTCCTTTTCTTTCAGTTGTTATCGACGACTGTATCACCAAGGGAAAAGACTATTATAATGCAGGCCCAAGGTATAATACGAATTATATTCAGTGTACTGGCTTAGGTACGGTAACCGACAGTCTTTCGGTAATTAAAAAGCATGTTTTCGAAAACAATACTTTTAGCATGAAACGCTTGCTGGATGCCGTTGCCAATAATTTTAAAGATGAAGAAATCCTACGCCAGAGTATAATTAACAGAACTCCATTTTTTGGTAACGATGATGATTATGCCGATTCTATTGCTCAAAGGGTTTACCTTGATTTATTTGAAACTATAGATGGAAAACCAAATACAAAAGGCGGAGTTTTTCATTTGAATATGCTTTCTACAACCTGTCATATTTATTTTGGAAAAGTTTTGGGAGCCACACCAAATGGCAGGTTTGCCTACAAATCTATTTCTGATGGAACATCGCCATCTCACGGATGTGATACCAATGGGCCATCAGCAGTAATGCGTTCGTTGAGCAAAATTGATCATACACTTTCAGGAGGCACTCTTCTTAATCAAAGGTTTTTACCAAGTTTGTTAAAGAGGGAAAAAGATATTCAGAAACTCGGGCAATTAGTGCGAACATATTTTAAAATGGGAGGACATCATATTCAATTTAATATAGTTGATACTGCAACTTTATATGCTGCCCAAAAAAATCCGGAAGATTATAAAGATTTATTGGTGAGAATGGCAGGCTATAGCGACTATTTTAACGATATGAACGAAGATCTGCAGCAGGAAGTAATAGAACGTACCCAAAACGAATCCTTTTAATTTATGTCCGCCTCATCATATATATTCGACATAAAACCCTATGCTATTAATGATGGCCCAGGAATAAGGCTTACCATTTTCTTTAAAGGATGTCCTTTAGCATGTATTTGGTGTCATAATCCGGAAAGTATTTCACCTAAGGTTCAAAAACTATACTCTGAAAAAAAATGTATTGGAGCACAAAAATGCATTGAAGTCTGCCCCAACCATGCTATGGTACTGACTAATAAAGGGATAATTACAGATAATACAAAATGTAATCTTTGCGGTTTGTGTGCAGAAGCATGTCCTACCAAGGCATTTGAAATATCCGGAAAACAGTATGATATTGACCAACTTATTGACCGAATCGAGAAAGAAAGAGCGTTTTTTGAATCTTCCGGAGGAGGTGTAACATTATCGGGTGGCGAACCTATGATGCATGCTGATACTGCCATTCCATTACTTGAAGAACTTGGGTTGAGAGGAATTCATCGTACGGTAGACACATGCGGATATGTTAGTTCAAAAACCATTACTAACTTTATGAATCACACAGATTTGTTTCTGTTTGATTTAAAAGTAGTTGATAATAAAAAACACCTGAAATATACTGGCAAATCAAATGAAGTAATTATTGAAAATTTAAAACATTTAAGCAAAAGCAATAAGGATTATATTATAAGAATTCCGTTTATAAAGGGAGTAAACACATCAGAAAATGACATCATCGATTTCGCAGAATTAATAAGTTCATTGCCAAATAAGCCACTGGAAATTAGCATTTTACCTTATCACGATATCGCTAAAATGAAATACAAAAAAATGGGAAGTACTTATAATGATAATGGAATGGAGCCTCCTACAGATATTGATATTGAAAACTTAGTTGAAATCTTTAAGCGATATAATCTTGAAATTAGTTTAGGTGGTTAGTTCTTTGGATTATATACTTCTCCATTTATTATCATAGTATCAACCTTATTACTTCCATAATAATATGGAAGATATTCATAAGTTGGTATTTCCTTGGTGATTATCAAATTTGCTATTTTACCCTTGCTAATTGTCCCCAACTTATCGCTAATACCCATAGCATAGGCCGTGTTCAGGGTTGTTGCATTTATTGCCTCCTCCGGAAGTAATTTATAAAGTATACAAGCCATAGAAAGTATTAACTGCATATTTCCAGAGGGTGAAGAACCGGGATTAAAATCGCTTGCCATCGCCAAAGGCAAACCAGCATCTATCATTTCTCTGGCAGGAGCATATTTCATTCCGAGAAAAAAAGCAGCCCCAGGAAGAACGGTTGGCATAGTTTCAGAATCCAGAAGGGCTTTAATTTCAGTTTCACCTACAAATTCCAAATGATCTACAGAAAGTGCATTATATTTAACTCCCACCTGCACTCCTCCAGAATAATCCAGTTCATTGGCATGTATTTTTGCCCTCAGACCATATGATGCACCTGCCTCCAAAATACGTTCAGTATCTTCCACGGTGAAAAATCCAATATCACAAAAAACATCAATATAATCGGCTAAGTTTTCTTCGGCAACCTTTGGAATCATCTCATTTACAACCAAATCAACATATTCACTTTGTCGCCCCCTATACTCCAAAGGAATTGAATGTGCCCCCAGAAAATTTGATTTTATTGTCAGAGGAGATTCCTCTTTTAATCTTTTTATTACCCTCAGCATTTTTAATTCGCTTTCGAGAGTAAGTCCGTATCCACTTTTTATTTCGACGGCTCCGGTACCGTATGAGGCAATTTCATCGAGCCTTTTTAATGATGCAATAAACAGTTCTTCTTCAGGTATTTCCTGAGTTTTCCTTGCAGTATTTAATATTCCTCCTCCCCTCTTGGCTATTTCTTCATACGACAAACCTTTAATTTTATCAATGTATTCAATCTCTCTGCTGGCAGGATAAACCAGATGTGTATGTGAATCAACAAAAGCGGGCATGACCATTTTGCCAGATGCATCAATAATTTCGACATTTGGGTATTTATCAAGAATTTCTTTCTCATTATAATCCGACATTTTTCCAAACCCTTCGATAAGTTCATTGTTTACGAAAACCCAGGCATCTTTAATGGTTGGCATTTTTTTCATTGCATCGCCTTTAGCAATCAAAAACTTATCGTAATCAATTTGTAATAATTCCTTAATATTTTTAATGAGAATGGCCATAATCCAAAATATTGATATGCATTTAAAAGGCAAAATAAGTCAAAATAATTTGAAGATTTCAGGATTATACTAAAAAAACTAAAATATAATCCCGGGTAAATTGTCAGGAATTACATCAGGGCAACTAATCTGTGATAACAAATGTCATTAGGTTTATTAAATTGATTACAAATTAGTAAGTATAGCCGTATAATATGCTTAAACAAGTATATTTGCGCGCATTAAGAATCAAACACAATTTATTCTATGAAACCAAGATTAATTATAAGTTTAATTTTAGCAGTATTTATAACAACTGCAATCTTTGCTAAAGATATACCGCTTAGCAAAGCAGAAAAAGTAGCCAAAAATTTTTATTTCGAGAAGGCATCTGTATTCGGATATAAAATTAATTACTCCGACATTATTATTAATGAAACTTATAAAGTTGAAAATGCTTATTACGTTTTTAATTTTAGTGAAGGATGGGTTGTTGTATCAGCAGAAGATGCCACATCACCTGTATTAGGTTATAATATGGATGGAACCTACCCTACAAATGAGCAAATAAACTATAATTTCAGCAGTTGGATGCAACATTATGTTGATCAGTACAATTACATTAAAGAAAACAATATTATTGCTGATAAAGATATTTCTTCCCAATGGGATAAGTATATTAATAGTGAGCCACAACAATTATTGGCAGCTAATAGAGATGTTACAACTCCCTTATTAACTGCACTTTGGAATCAGGATGCTCCTTATAATTTGCTTTGTCCTGAAGATGAAGCCGGGCCAGGGGGGCATGTTTATGTTGGTTGTGTAGCCACAGCAATGTCTCAAATTATGCATTATTGGAGATATCCTAATAGTGGTTCAGGATCGGATTCATATTATCAGTATCCTTACGGAACAATTTCAGCAGATTACGATACTACTTACAACTGGAATGGAATGCAGGATGTTATAAGCAATGATAATCCATGGGATATAGCGCTGATAGGATTTCATGCAGCAGTGTCCGTAGAGATGCATTTTAGTGCTGACGGTTCAGGTTCATACAGTTGGGATGTTCCTTCTGCACTTGAGAATCATTTTAACTATTCAACATCAGCTGCTTATATTGAGAAAAATAATTATTCTACGTCCGTTTGGGAAAACTATATGCAACAAGACCTTGACGCAGGAAAACCATTATATTATTCAGGATATAGCAGTAGCGGAGGTCATGCGTTTGTTTGCGATGCTTATGAAGGGATGAATTATTATCACTTTAATTTTGGATGGAGTGGTTCAGGAAACGGATTTTTTACATTGTATGATGTGGGAGGCTATAATAGCGGCCAGGGAATGGTAAGAAGCATAGTTCCGGGAGATAATAATTACCCATATATTGCAGATGGTAATTATACCCTACCATTTAAATCAGGTTCATTTACTGATGGCAGCGGTCCTGTGGAAGATTATCCTTCAGGAGTTCAGGCTTCATGGTTAATATCACCTCAAACAGAAATCGACTCAATTGAATCAATTAATCTATCATTTGTTGAATTTAATACAAACTCCAATGATATTTTAAGAGTATATGGTGGAAATAGTTCAGATGGAGAATTATTAGGAGAATATTCGGGATCAACCATACCCAGTCAGATAAATTATGATGGTAATGAAATGTTTATCACTTTTAGTTCTACTGGTTCAGCATCAGGCTTTAAAGCCGAATACACATCCTCATCACCTGCATGGTGCAGTAATTCGAACAACTTTACTGAACCTACAGGAACCTTTAGTGATGGTAGCGGCGACTTCTTTTATAACAATAATTCAACTTGTGTATTTGTAATTCAAAATCCTGAGGCAGTTAAAATAACACTCGAATTTACTGAATTCAACACCGAACTTGACAAAGACAAAGTAACGGTTTATAATTCTAGCAATCAGGTTGTTGCAACCCTTTCAGGGGATGAAATTCCGGAACCCATAGTTCTAGAATCCAGCACTATGTTTATTACCTGGAATACTAATAGTTCTGTTAGAGGCGAAGGTTGGACAGCAGAATATTATATTGATGGAGTTGGCGTTAATGAAAATCCTGACAACAACATCAACCTTACTATTTATCCTAATCCTTCAGATGGAGTTTTCAATGTAAACTTTGAAGAACAAACCAGTGAAAATGTAGAATTAGTAGTTACTGATATTAGTGGTAAACTTGTAAACAGAACGCAACTCAAAAATGCATCAGGTATTTATAACTCAAAAATTGATTTGAGTAATCAGCCAAAAGGAATTTATATTCTAAGCATTAATGGCGATAACACTGTTGTAAACAGAAGGCTTATTGTAAAGTAAAAAATATAGTATAAAATTAAAAAGCGCTTTCGATGGAGAGCGCTTTTTTTATGCCATTGAGTTTATTTTAGTATTTATTTGGGAAATAAGTTGAGCAACGAATTTATTATCACTTGTATTTTCACGACAATCCATAATTTTTTTCTTGAAAGAATAACAGGTCATATGACGAAGATCAAGATACTCACTTATTTTATATGACGATATGGCAGGAGCCTGACAAGCCATCAATAGTATTTCAAATGCCTTTTTTAGAGAGAATTTACAACGGTGAAAGATTGTATTTGCAGTGGCCGATTCTTCCTTTTTACATTTAGTACATCGCCTGGAGAAAGCACTCTTACCACTACAGTAATTAGTGTTTCCGCATTTTGAACAGATAAACCCATCCGACCATTTCATTCCTGCAAGTACTTCCAAACAATCTTCATCGTCCTTAAAAACTTTGTGAAATTTTTCTAAATGAATATTTAAATTTTCTATTTTTAAACTTGTCATGAACTTAAATTTATGTCAATGGAATAATTTTTGACAAAGATAATCAAAGTGATATTAATGCGATATAAAATTTAATTATATCTTTGCAAAATTATTTAATAACAAATATATAACAAATTGTTTATGAACAAATTAGTTGTTTTTTTAGTATTTCTTATTCCATTTGGAATTATTAGTTGTTCTACCAGTATTGGAAATCAGGAGCATGAAGTAACAAATGATGGTAAAATCTTAAGTATTACCAACGAAAAAGAAGATGCCAATATTACGAAACCGGAGTATTTAACCCTGGAAACGTTTAAAGAAAAGGTATGGAATTTTGAAGAAAATCCGGAAGAATGGGTTTATAAAGGAGAAACTCCTTGTGTAATAGACTTTTATGCAGATTGGTGTAAACCTTGTAAGATGGTTGCTCCTATCATGGATGAAATGGCACAGAAATATGAAGGAAAAGTTAAGATTTACAAAATCGATACTGATAAAGAAAGAGAACTTGCAAGCATATTCAGGATTAGATCAATTCCTTCGGTATTATTTGTACCAAGTGAAGGAAAACCTAGTATGAAGACAGGTGCATTACCTAAGGAATCTTACATTCAAATAATTGATAACGAACTTTTAAAAAATAAATAATAAACATGGAACATTTAACAAAAGAAACTTTTCTTGAGAAAGTATTTAACTATGAAAAGAATAAAGATTGGACTTTTGAAGGCAAATTACCTTGTATAATTGATTTTTATGCTGATTGGTGCCAACCTTGTAAAATTGTATCTCCAATATTGGAGGAATTATCAAAAGAATACGATGGAAAGATTAATATCTACAAAGTAAATACAGAAGACGAAACTGAATTATCAGCTGCTTTCGGTATAAGAAGTATTCCTTCTTTACTTTTCTGTCCTGCTGATGGTCAGCCACAAATGGCTCAGGGTGCTTTACCAAAGGAATCATTAATTCAGGCAATTAATGATGTACTTTTAAAAGGCGCTGAAGCCAAGTAAAAATAAATGAAATAAAAAAAGCCATCTTTCCTGAGGGAAGGTGGCTTTTTTTATTTTTGTAATTATGGAAACCACATATTTATCTACTGCATATAATCCTCCCATTGAATATTTTTATCATATTCTAAAATCGGAAAATATTGTAATTGATACGTGGGAAACATATAAAAAACAAACCTATAGAAACAGATTTAATATTTATTCGGAAATGGGATTAATGGCCTTAAGTATTCCTGTTACAAAACCTAAAGGCAACAATACTAAAACTAATGAAATATTAATAAGCGACATAGATAAGTGGAAAACTAATCATTGGAAAACAATAGAAACAGCCTATAGGAACTCCCCTTTCTTTGAGTATTATAAAGAAGAGATAAGTGAAGAGTTGTTTAAAGAATATGATAAACTAGTCCATTTAAATAATTCACTATTAAAAGTGATTTTGAAATTACTGGAAATAGACAAACAAATAAATTTTTCAAACACATTCATTAAACCTAATGAATATCCAAACGATTATCGCTTCAATATTTCTCCAAAAAAATCCAATAATTTAATTTTCGGTGAATACATACAAGTTTTTGGTGAAAGGCATGGATTTATTGAAAATTTGAGCATACTCGACTTGATTTTCAATCTGGGACCCGAGGCAAGATATTATGTGGAAAACCTAAAAAAAATATAATCTTCATTAATCAGGATAAGCAATCCTGACATGATTAATACTCAACAATTTCTTTTTTAACACCTTACGACTAATAGATATATCTTTCATTGTAATATTAGCATTATGAAACTGATCATTACTAAGATGATCATCGATAATATTATCCACTAAATCATTAATGTTTTGTTCGGTAGGCTGCTTTAAACTTTTAGAGGCGGCTTCCACAGAATCGGCCATCATTACCACTGCTGTTTCTTTGGAAAATGGAGCAGGTCCGTGATATGTAAATTCTGATTTGTCGATTTCAACTCCGGGATTTAACTTCTTCTCCAAACGGTAAAAATATTCAACTCTTCTCGTACCGTGATGCGTTCTTATGAAGTCGATAATTTGTTCCGGCAAACCGGCTTTTCGAGCCATTTCAATACCTTCTAAAACGTGTCCAATAATTATCCGAGCACTTTCTTCATAAGGAATATCATCATGAGGATTACCTCCTGCCCCCTGATTTTCAATAAAATAAAGAGGATTATTCATTTTTCCTATATCATGATATATAGCACCTGTTCTGGCCAGTAATGCATCACCACCTATTTCGTGTAATACATCGGAAGCAAGGTTGGCTACCTGCAAACTATGTTGAAAAGTACCGGGGGCTTTCTGCGAAAGTTCCATCAAAAGAGGATTGTTTGTGTTCGACAATTCCAATAAACTCAAATGTGTAATTATTCCAAAAATCTTTTCATACAAAAATATGATAGGGAATGACAGCAACAATAATATTGAACTTCCTGCAATATATTCCATGAAAGTAAAAGAGAAATTGTCAAGACTTCCTTCCTGTACAAACAACATGCTGGAATACACCAACATATAGGTTATAAAAACATAAATTGATGCCCTGAAAATATCTGCTCTTTTATCGAGTTTTTTAACGGCAAAAATCGCAATAAAGCCCGCCGTAAACTGAGTATAGAAAAACTCAAAACTATTGGGTGCAAAAAATCCAAGTATTAAAATGGTAATTACATGAATAATAATTGCAAAACGACTACTTATAAATGCCGTTACAATTATTGGCAGAATTGCATATGGAATTATATATGCAAGGTGTGGATAGTTAAAGAAAACAAAATCAGAAATGGTTATAAGTAAAACCTGACTTACCAGAACAAGAACAATGTTTTTTAATGATTCATATTTCTCCCTAAGATAAATTCTAAAATAGAAGAACTCTATCAAAAACATTAAAACTATTAGTATTGATAGTCCACCAACTATAAAAACCTTCGAATCGGCAGATCCAATTTCTCTTTCATATTCCCGCTTTAAGGAACTTAAAATTCTATATTTCTCTACTGTTACAAGTTCGCCTGTACTAATTATCAATTCTCCCTTTTGCACCAAACCGTGGGTAGGAAGGATGTTACTCATAAGTTCACTTAAATCGTTGGCACTAACTTCCTCATCATAAAACACATTTTGCACCAGCGACTGACTAAGCAGATTTTTAAAAAGTGTACTATCCTCATTTTCAAGTTTATCGACTTCTTTAAACAGATATTCGTGGGCCGATCGTATATCATAAAAACTTTCAAGGCGCCTTTCTTCAACCTCATTTCCTTTAATCAGCCTAATGATGCTTCCTTTATCCTTTCCATCCAGCACCCCGTTATGCTGAATAATCCCGTTATTTTCTACTTCAGTATATAAGTCGGTTAGAATGCGCTTAAACCTTTTTCTCTTTACATTCTTTTTATCATCATAGTTGAGCATCCAGGCTTCATCAAAATCGTTACTAAGCCTTGTCTTTCCTTCATCAATTAACTTACTCTCATATTTAAAATAGGGCTTAAAATTATCAATAATTTGCTGCTTTTCCTCTTCTATCTGCTTGGTAGTTTTATAAATTGAAAAATCAAAAGGCGCAATAAGATCACTATGATTCCATGGTTTCCCAACACTAAACTCATACTTAAAAATATTCGCCTTCGGGCTAACCCATATAACCGTAATTATAGTTAATATGAATAAAAATATCTTAAATATGCTGTAATAGTTGTCTTGTATTTTCGAAAAAACCCTATTCATTTCCCTTTATTATATTTCAAAATTAAATTTTTTCTCCTCACTAAACCAAATTCCTTAAAATTTATAAAATGTTTTTTCAACTTATGGTTTATCTTTATCTTTGTTTAAGAAGTAAAATGCAAAAATACGCTTTTACTCATAAAGTATTGTAAAAGAATCATAAAAGCTAACAAAACATATATTAAAATATGAAACACGGAATTTGTCTACAATCGTTGGTTGCAATAAGAGAGAAACCATCAGAAAAAAGTGAAATGACTAACCAAATGCTGTTCGGGGATTTATTTTTTGTCAATGAAGTTTTAGGTGAATGGTTCTTGATAAGCACTGTTGATGATAGTTATTTTGGTTGGGTAAATTCACTTCAACTCCATTTGTTTAGCGAAGAAGAGTTCAGAAAATACTCGTCTGATAAAAGATCTTATTCCTTAAGCGACAGCGCATTAAGCACATCATCCGATAAATCGGATAGTGTTCGCTTTACCTTTGGTAGCCGACTTCCATTTTATGATAATGAAACCTTTAAAATTGAAAACAAAACTTATAGTTATACAGGAAATTACATCCATAAAGAATCGGATATCAAGTTAATCGACATAGCAAAAATGTATTTGGGTAGTCCTTACCTATGGGGAGGTCGAAGTATTTTTGGTATCGATTGTAGCGGCCTGGTGCAAATGTGTTTTAAACTAAAGGGTAAGTTTTTACCACGTGACGCATCAATGCAGGTAAAGTTGGGAAAGACAATAAATTTTATTGAAGAAGCTCAGGAAGAGGACCTTGCTTTTTTTGAAAATGAAGACGGACTGATTACTCATGTGGGCATTTTATTGAATAATAAAAAGGTAATACACTCCTCAGCTCAGGTAAAAATTGATGATATCGACCACAATGGAATATTCAATAAAAGTCAGAATAAGTACACTCATAAACTCAGAATAATTAAAAGAATTGAATAAATAAAGCAATTTGTCAGTATAAAAATGACAAATCATTAATATTCGTAAAATTTAAATAATTACCTCTTTTATAGTTAGTTGTTAAGCCATTAACCACAAGAATATATCGCTTTAATATCACCTTTTGGCATAATTTATGATAGAGTATAATCATAAATATTTAAAAAAATTAAAAGGATGATTTTAGCTACAAATTTAAAACACATCGCCGATGCTAAAGAGCACGCATCGGTAATAAGCGAAAACGAAAACGTAATGGTTTGCTGCGGCCGTATGGGTCCAATGTGTATTCCTGTTTACGGAGTAATGGAAGAATTACAAAATGAGTACAAACATGTAGAATTCCGCGATATGGCCTTTGATAGTCCTGAAGCAGCAGTAATCAGAAATCTACCTGAAGCAAGATCCTTTATGGGATTACCATTTGTAATTTATTATAAAAATGGAAAAGTTGTTGAAGCAAAAAGCAGTATTCAGTCGAAAGAGCAAGTAGTAGAAGTTCTCGACAGAGTATTTTAAACCAAAAAAATAAGAGGAGGTTAATAAATACCTCCTCTAAACTTTACATTTATGTCAGAAAATTATTTTGATTCGATAATTATTGGTGGTGGAGCGGCAGGCTTAACAGCCGGAATATATTTGGCAAGAGGAAAAGCCTCTGTTCTGATACTTGATACAGGCACCATTGGAGGGCAAATGATACTTACCCATCAAATTGCCAATTATCCGGGAGTTGAGGAAATTTCAGGTTACCAACTCTCCTCAACTATGCGTAAACAGGCTGCATCCTTTGGATGTGAGATAAAATCGAATGTTAAAATTCAACAACTCCTTTTTAAAGATAATATGAAAGAAGTTGTGCTTAGCGATGGCGCGAAATATAATTCTAAGACAATTATACTTGCTACTGGCGGTAGGTCAAGGATGCTTAAGGTTCCTGGAGAAAATAAGTTTAAAGGAAGAGGAATTTCGTATTGTGCTACCTGCGATGGCGACTTTTTCCAGGATAAAGAAATTATTGTTGTAGGAGGTGGCAATTCTGCAATGGAGGAGGCAGTATCTCTTACAAAGTATGCCAGTAAGGTAACAATCTTGCACGAATTTGATCATTTTCAGGCATTTGAACATGCTGTTGAAGAGGCAAAGGCAAATCCAAAGATAGATTTTATCATGGAATCGCATATCACTGAATTTATAGGTGAGGAAAAACTGGAAGCAATAAAGTATGAGAATTTAAAAACTCATGAAATAAAAACTAAAAATATTGATGGTGTATTTATTTTCATAGGTTACGAACCTAATACAGAAATGCTTGCGGATACAGGAATAGAAATGACAAAATGGAATGAAGTTATTACCAACGAAATGATGGAAACAAATATAAAAGGTGTTTATGCTGCTGGCGACTTACGTCAGAAAAGAGTGAGGCAAGTTACCACAGCAGTTGCTGATGGGACAATTGCAGCAGTTGACGCACTTAATATGATTCATAAATAAAATCTCAATCGGTATAAAAAGTAATTTTTTAGGGCGGAGTTTTACTTCGCCTTTTTTTGTGTCTTATTTGTATACCCTATAAATTAGCCTTCGAAATAAAAAAACTCAATTTTACGTATCGATTTATCCAACAAAAAGATTCATTTTTGCCGCTTGAATTTCTTCGGGGCAGGGTGTAACTCCCTACCGGCGGTGATAGTCCGCGACTCTTGCCTTAGGCAAGACTGATTCTGTGAAACTCAGAAGCCGACAGTTAAAGTCTGGATGGTAGAAGAAATAAATTTATTGTAATGATTACCAATTGGTAGTATGTCTTGCTTTAGCGCTGGTAAGATGTATGTTCATTGTGGTATTTTTATTAAGCCCCGTGATTTGTTTAATTTAAATATCGATAAACGATGAATAAAAAAATTAAATTACTGATCGGATTAATAATCATAACAACAAGCAGTTATGCACAGTTTGCCATTAAGGGTAAACTAATCGACACCCAAACAAAACTTCCTCTTCAAAATGTTAATATTAACATCGACGGACAATCGGAAGGTAGTACTTCAGCAAAAGATGGTACATTTATAATTACAACTCAGGAGAATAATGTTTTTATAAATTTCTCTGCCATTGGATATAAAAAGAAACAAGTTCATCTGCAGAGCATTAAAAGAGATATTTCACTAGGAGAAATATTAATGGAGCCTCAGCCCTACTCTCTTGATGAAATCACTATTAATGCAGGTTTGAGAAACGATGAGGATTTGCCTGTAACTATTTCAACGGTAAATGCCAGGGTTTTGGAAAACAACCTCAGCAACCGGCCATTACCACTTATTACCCAAACTATTCCCGGCGTATTTAGCGTAAGAGATGGTGGAGGTAGCGGAGATGCCAAACTTAGTATTCGTGGTTTTCAGCAGGAAAGTGTTAGTTTACTTCTTAACGGTATTCCCATAAATGGGGAAGAAAATGGTTTGGTTTACTGGAGTAACTGGCTGGGATTAAGCAATTCGGCTGCTGAAATACAAATTCAAAAAGGCCCGGGGCTGGCAAATGCATCGGTCAATTCAATTGGTGGAAGTATAAATATAATCACACAAAATGCTGAAAAAGAAAGAAGTGGCTCCATTGGTTTAACTTTAAGTGATTATGGAAATATCAATACAACCGTCAGCCTAAACAGCGGATTATTAAATAATGGATGGAATACCACCCTGATGCTTGGTTTTGGCAGAGGCCCCGGCTATGTTGATGCCACTTATGTGAAATCGTGGTCGTATTTTTTTAGCGCGACTAAACAGTTCAATAAAAAACATAAAATCAGCATAAGTTTAATTGGAGCACCACAAATTCATGGACAGAGAACCATAAAACTTTCTCAGGAAGATGTAGATAAGAATGGATTAAAATTCAACAAAGACTGGGGCGGTTTAAATGGAAGAATGAAAAATGCTTCTGAGAATTTTTACCACAAACCTTTTTTAAACATCAACCACGAATATAAAATAGATAAGAAAAATATCCTTTCAACTTCGGCATATATTGCCTTGGGAGCAGGTGGTGGCAGATGGTCGGAAAGTTTTAACTATGCACCATCGATATTCTCATACAGAAACAGTTCCGGACAACTGGACTGGAATGCCATTTATGATAATAATGCTAATCATGGAGGAAGTTATACACTCGAAAACGGAGAAACGGTAAGCGGATATTCTTTAAATGCGCAAACAAGTTATCTGGCTAGTCATGTGCAAACAGGTTTGATGGTAAATTTCGAACATCAGATAAGTTCTATTTTAAAATTTCAATCGGGAATACATTATCGATATTTCAATTCCTTTTTAAGGGAAGAAATTGATGATTTAATGGGTGGTAATTTCTTTATAGAAGATTACTCCTGGTCGCTGGCAGGAGTTGCAGGCAGAAACCAAATTAAAACTGTTGGCGATATTATAAGAGTTGACAACAACTCCATCATAAATTTTGCTAATGCTTATGCACAACTACTTCTCGACAACGAAAAGTTCAATGCACATATTTCGGTAAATGCCAACAATAACTGGTATAAACGGGTCGACAGATTTAATTATATAGATAATAATGAAAGCGAAGTAGTTTCCATACCAGGGATTAATCTCCGCACAGGAATTTTATATAAGATAAATCAAAACAATTCATTATTTGTGAATGCTGCTTACATCTCAAGGGCACCTTATTTCAAATTCGTATTTGGAAACTATACAAATGTTGTTGTAAAAGACCTTGAAAATGAAAAGGTTAAAACCCTCGAAGCAGGATATGAACTAAAGTGGCGCCTCGTAAATGCCAAACTTAGTGCTTATTATATCAGCCGACAAAATGTATCCTTGCTTTCCAATGAATATGTTCAGTTGGAAGACAACTCTCAAACAAGAGCAATGATTAATGGTTTAGACGCCATACATAAAGGTGTTGAATTTGAACTTTCTCTTAATGTTAATAGAAATATCAGAACTGGCGGATGGGTTTCTCTTGGCGACTTCAAATGGAAGAACAACGTAAATGCGACTTTGTTAAACGACAACAATGTGGTAGTGGATACGGTTAATGTATTTGCTGAAGGCTTGAATGTAGGTGGTACAGCGAAAAACCAAATAGGTATTTTCGCTGACATTAATATTTTGCGAACACTGTTTTTAAGAGTTGAATACCAGCATTTCTCAGGAGTATACGCCAACTTCGATCCCACAAGTCGTACCAATGCAAATGATATTCAGCAACCATTTGAATTTCCTGCATATGGGGTTTTTAATACATATTTATCATACCCTTTTAAAATTGGCCAAAACTATGGTAAGATACAATTAAATGCTTTCAATTTATTTAATGAAAACTACATACTTGATGGTGAAGATGGAATAAATCATGATCTCGAAACCTTTAGAGGATTTTGGTCATTTGGAAGAAATTTAAGTATGGGACTTACATTTAACTTCTAGTTAAATAAAAAATGCTTGTTTTAAGCAATAAAATAATGCTTAAAACAAGCATTTCTATTACTTAATTATACGAGGTAAAATTGGTTTAAAATACTAAAATTATGCTATGAAGCACTCGTTTACATAGGGTTATGCCTTGCAACTAATTATTTTTATTTTGCATAAATTTCATCTAATTTTTAGTAGTTATTAACATAAAAAACCTCATTAGTGCTTAATTTTCAGTTCTTTATATTTATTTAGTTAAAAAATATTAACAAATTAACAATTACTTAATTTACTTTAATTAGATATTATTTTAGATTTGCTTCACATTTATAAAAACCAAAAATTTATTTATAATAATAGCTTATGAAAAAAGGAAAATTACTTTTGACATTTTTGGCTGCTGTGCTTTTTACAAGTATGACAATGGCACAAGGAACCGTTTCAGGTACTGTTTACGATGACGCTTATGGGGAATCATTAATAGGATCATCAATTGTTGTACAGGGTACTACCACAGGTACAACTACCGATATTAACGGACGTTTCAGCCTTAAATTAGACGCAGGCTCTTATACTCTTGAGGTTAGTTATCTTGGATATGAGACAAAAACAATTGAAGCAACTGTTTCCGATGGTAAAGATACTAGTTTAGGAAAAGTTAAACTTAAAGCAACTTCAACTCTTCTTAATGGTGTTGATATTATTGCTGACCGTGCAAAAGACAGAGAAACTCCGGTTGCTGTTTCAAATGTAACGAAGGCAGAAATTGAACAGACTCTTGGATCACAAGACATTCCATTAATTATGAATAATACTCCATCTGTTTACTCAACAGTTGGTGGAGGTGGTGCCGGTGATGCACGTATCAACGTTCGTGGTTTCGACCAAAACAATGTTGCCATTATGATAAACGGTGTACCTATCAACGATATGGAAAACGGATGGGTTTACTGGTCGAACTGGGATGGACTTGCAGATGCAACATCTTCAATACAAATGCAACGTGGACTAAGTGCAGTTAACTTAGCAACTCCTGCTGTTGGTGGTACTATGAACATAATTACTTCTCCTGCTGAAATGCAGGCAGGTGCTTCTGCCAGATTTGAATATGGAAGTGGTAATTTCTTCAAGACAACTCTTTCAGGACATACCGGCCTTATCAACGAAAAATTCGCCATGAGCGTTAGTGTTGTTAAAAAAGTTGGCGAAGGTGTTATCGACAAAACATGGACTGATGCCTATGCTTACTATTTAGGTGCTAGTTATAATATTAGCAAAAAACACAGATTAGAAGCTTATGTAATGGGTGCTCCTCAGCGTCACGGACAAAATCTTTATAAGCAAAATGTTGCTGCCTACAGCCACGAATATGCTAAAGAAATAGGTGCTGACAGTGCTGCTGCAAATATCATGGAATCTCCAAACGGAAGATTATACAATGAGAACTGGAATTCTGTAAGAAGTAGTTATAACGGACAACAATCATGGAATCAAAAAGGTCCTCGCGACAGATATAATTCCAGTTTCATTAACGAAAGAGAAAATTATTTCCACAAACCGGTTGCTAACTTAAACTGGTATGCTCAGTGGAACGAAAAACTTTCACAGTTTACTACAGTTTATTATTCAGGTGGTAAAGGTGGTGGATCAGGTACTTATGGTAAAATTCAATACGATTATGCTTCCGAGCCAACTCGTATTGCTAACTGGAATGCCACTATCGACAGTAACCTTTCTACAACCTATACACGCGAAGGTATTATACGTAACTCTGTAAATAACCAATGGACTATTGGAGCAATTTCAAGAATTAAAGCTCAGATTTCAGATAATTTTAAAATGCAAGTTGGTATCGACTGGAGAACTGCAAAAATTGATCACTTCAGAGAAGTTAGAGACCTTCTTGGCCTTCAAAGTTTCTATTTTGACGGAAATGAATTTGATACTGAAGCACAATACAATAAAGGTTTAGGTGATAAGATTGCATATTACAACACTAATACCGTTGACTGGGGTGGAGCTTTCGTACAGGGAGAGTATACAAATGGTGTATGGTCTGCTTACGGAACATTTGGTTATTCAATGGTTAAGTATTCCTATACTGACCACTTTACAAAAGATGGCGCTACAGGTGATGCATTATTAACAGAAGCCAACTGGATTGGTGGTGTTCAGGTGAAAGGTGGACTTAATTATAACTTAAGTGAAACCTTCAACGTATATGCTAATGCAGGTTATGTAACTAAAGTTCCAATTTTCGACCAGGTTATTGATGACGGTGATGGTAGTTTAAGACCAGACCCTGCAAACGAAGAATTTACTTCCTATGAAATTGGTGCTGCTTTCCGTTCTCTTGATGGAAAATTAAAATTAGACGGAAACTTCTACTATACAACATGGTTAAACAGAGCATTCTCAAGAGGTATTGGAACTACCGGTGATAGTACTGCATTCCTGAATGTTGACCAAAGACATATTGGTTTTGAGTTCACTGGCAACTACAGAATTATCAAACAACTTGGTGTTGGTGTATTCGGATCGGTTGCAAATTGGACTTATATGAATGATGCATCTATTGAAATTAAAGATGGAAATAATAATGTTGTTGGAAACAATGACACTAAACTTGATCAACTTCATGTAGGTGATGCACCACAAACTCAATTGGGAGTTTCATTAAATGTTTATCCTCTAAATGGTATGTCACTGCAATTCATCGCACGTTACAATGCTAACCATTATGCAGCATTTAATCCACAGAGATTAGTTGACGATCCAAATGACACTCAGGAAGTATGGAAAACTCCTTCCTATACTGTTATGGATTTACACATAAACTATAAACTTCCAATAAAAGGAAGAGTTGGTGTTGAAATATTTGGACACGTTTTCAACTTGCTTGACGAGATTTATGTACAGGATGCTGTTGATAATAGTTCTTACAACGGATACTATGGTTATGATGGCGCCTTAACACATACTGCTAACTCTGCTGAGGTTTATCTTGGTTTACCAAGAACCTTTAACGTTGGTGCAAGAATTTCTTTTAACTAGAAATTAATATAAAATTTATATACAAAAGCCTTCCTGTAGTTACAGGAAGGCTTTTGTTTTCTTAGTAAATTTGTAATAAAAATAAATTAAAACTTCCGTGAAAAATATTTTATTAAGTCTGCTTCTTGTTGGTATAATATTTCAATCATGTAATACTATTCAAAATAAAAAAGAAATAAAACCATACCTGGTAATACTTTCTCTAGATGGCTTCAGATGGGATTATCCTGACAAAGCCAACACTCCAACCCTCGACTCACTAGCAAGCGCAGGAGTAAAAGCAACTTCTCTTAAACCATGTTTCCCTTCAAAAACTTTCCCTAACCATTATAGCATTGCAACTGGTTTATATCCTGATCATCATGGACTGGTACTCAATAGATTTCATGCCACCGACCTTGGAAAAAAGTACTCTATAAGTGATACAAAATCAGTTAATGACGGAGAGTTTTATGGTGGAAAACCGATTTGGAATGTTGCTGAAGAACAGGGAATTAAAACTGCAACCCTATTCTGGGTAGGAGCCTCAGCAGACATTAATAATGAAAGGCCATCCCACTGGAGTTTATATAATGAAGACCTAAGTAAAAAGGATAGAATTGATTCAGTATTTAACTGGTTATCAATGCCCCAGGAAATAAGACCACACCTTATAATGTGGTATTATCATGAACCGGACGAAACAGGACACGATTTTGGTCCAAATAGCAAAGAAACAATAGAACTTGTTGAAGAATTAGATGGTTTTTTAGCCGACTTTTTTACCCAGATGAGAAAACTTCCAGATTACGATGAAATTAACTTTATAATTACTTCCGATCACGGTATGGCTGAATTATCGGCTGATAAGGTTATTTTGCTGGATAAAGTTATCGACACCGCCGATTTGGAATTTGCCGATGGAGGAAATCCGGTTTATAACCTGAAAGTAAAAGAAGGAAAACTCGAAAAAGTATATAAACAACTATCTGAATACGATTCGCATCTATTAGCATGGAAACATAATGAAGTCCCTGAAGACTTGCATTATGGGACTAATATAAGAACTCACGACATAAGCATAGTTTCTGATTCGGGATGGAGTATTTATTGGTCGTGGAGCCAGGGAAATGGCCTTGGAACGCATGGGTTTAAAAATACATGCAATGACATGCATGCAATATTTTATGCCGCAGGACCCGATTTTAAAGTTAACTACAGTCAACCTACATTCAACAACATTGACATTTATCCCCTTGCAGGAGAATTGCTAAATTTAGAAATTCCTGAAGTTGATGGAAATATTGAAAATGTAAAGGACATGATTAAATCAAAATAAAATTAAGGATTTGTAAAATGAGAACTATAAAATTTCTTTTCTTATTTTTTACTTTAGTATTTAGCCAAATAAGCATTGCACAAAACAGTTTAATCTCTTCAGGCCCCATGCCGGGCTACAGTGAAATGAAAGAAGTTGCAATTTGGTTACAAACTACAAAACCCGCAGAAGTATTTATAAAATATCATCAAAAAGGAACTGATATTGAGTATTTTACAAATAAAGTTATAACAAACAAAGACAAAGCTTTTACAGCCATTTTAGTGGCCGATACTTTAGAGCCCGGCAATACATATGAGTATGATGTTTTTGTAAACGGTAAAAAAGAAATTTTTCCCTTTGAAACAACTTTCAAAACCCAAAAAATTTGGAAATGGCGAGGAGATGCTCCCGACTTTTCATTTCTAATGGGTAGTGGGGCTTATATTAATGAAACAAAATACGACAGACCAGGTGAACCTTATGGTGGAGATTATAAGATTTATAATTCGATGGCCAAATCCAATGCCGACTTCATGCTTTGGCTTGGAGACAATGTATATCTGAGAGAACCCGACTGGAATTCATGGACTGGAATTATTCATCGTTATACACAAGCCCGTCAAACTCCTGAATTAAGAAATTTTATCGCAAGCATGCATAATTATGCCATACTGGACGATCATGATTTTGGCCCAAACAATAGCGACCGATCATTTTGGAACAAAAATCAAACACTTAAAGCATTCGAAATTTTCTGGGCAAACCCATCCTATGGAGTTGGAGATATAAAAGGTGCAATAACTTCATTTGAATATGCTGATTGTGAGTTCTTTCTACTGGATAACAGAACATATCGTTCACCGGATTACAGAAGAGAAGAAAATAAAACACAACTTGGTGAAGCCCAGCTGGGATGGCTTTTCGATAATCTCTCCTCTTCAACAGCAAGAATTAAATTTGTGGTTATAGGGGGACAGTTACTTTCTACAACCAAAGAACATGAAACATATTCCAATTATGGCTTTCATACCGAGCGTAAAGAAATTATTAATTATATCCAGGAGAATAATATTCAAAATGTAATTTTCCTTACCGGAGATGTACACTTCTCGGAAGTATCCGTATTAAAAGAAGAAGGCAAGCCAACAATTTGGGACATAACCTCTTCTCCATTAAATAGTGGTGTAAATACTCATGCTACGGATCAGGAAAACAAATTACGGATTAAAAAGTCGGTAATTATGGAAAGAAATTATACTGAATTAAAAATTGTTGGCAGTAAAGCCGATAGGCAGATTATTGTTACATATTATAATTCTGATGGGGAGAAACTATATAATTTAGTTATTGAACCGGAAAAACTGGTCAAAAAGCAGTGGTAAAATATTAAATTTTAGCATTTTTATTTCGTAAAATCATATCGGCAATAACCATAGCCGCCATTGCTTTTACTATAGAAACAGCCCTTGGAACAACGCTTACATCATGACGGCCTTTGCCTTTTATAACAACATCATTACCATCTTTATCAATACTTGGCTGATCTTTCATAATTGTTGCTACCGGCTTAAAGGCAACTTTAAAATAAATATCCATACCATTAGTAATACCCCCCTGAACACCTCCCGAAAAATTTGTTTCGGTTTCAGGTTTACCATTCCGGTAAACAAACTTATCATTATGTTCGCTGCCTTTCATTTTTGTTGAACTGAAACCTGATCCTATTTCGAAACCTTTTACAGCATTTATGCTCAGCATGGCTTTGGCCAGATCCGCTTCAATTTTATCAAAAACAGGTTCTCCAAGTCCGGCACGACAGTTTTTTATTATGCAAATTATTTCTCCACCAAGACTGTCACCTTCTAATTTAGTTTCCTCAATCAACTTTAACATATCTGCCTCAGCAGATTTATCAGGACAAAAAATCACCGAATCCTCAATCGACTCCATATTCAATTCAGAATAATGATACTTTGTTTCAACATTTCCTATGGAGTGAACATATGAATAAACATTAATATTTTGCTCTTTGAGAATTAAATTAGCGAAAGCACCAGCCACAACCCTCGACACAGTTTCTCTTGCTGACGACCTGCCTCCTCCCCTATAATCGCGGTGTTCGTATTTCATTTGCCATGTTAAATCGGCATGCGAAGGGCGGTAAGTATTTTTCAGGTGATCATAATCCTCAGTTTTGCTGTCTTTGTTTCTTATTAAAAAACCTATCGGAGTCCCCAAACTCTTACCTTCAAACACACCTGATAGGATTTCAACTTTATCCTCTTCACTACGGCTGCTAACATACTCGGACCTACCGGGTTTTCTTTTATCAAGTTCTTTTTGAATATCCTCAACATTAATTGTATAACCTGATGGTAATCCTTCAATAATACCGCCTATTGCAGAACCATGAGACTCTCCAAAACTTGTTAACCTAAAAATATTGCCAAAACTATTAGCCGACATAGTATTAAATTTCAAACATTTAGTAATTTTGTAAAATTAATTTATTATTTCATTCAATAGCAATAATGTAAACTGAAAATAGTCTATGAGCAAACTACTGAATTTTTATACACTATCAATTATTTTCGTATTTATTTTATTTACAAATAGTTGCACAAAAAAAGTAGTAACAATCCCATATTATAGTATGACTGATGAGTTTAAGTCATACTGCTTGTTTCAAACGGGAAGCAGTTGGGATTACTATAATTCAAAAGCAGACGATACTGTTACCATCAATATTACAGAGTTGTTGGAAGATGTTTGGTATAACAATGTGGGTGAATTGTATAATTATGAAGCTGTTAACATGATTTTCACTTCTAATAACTTAGGAATTTCAGTTTTAGAGGTAACCGGTGGAAGTACACTTAATGCTGTTAATCCAATGAACTCTCTCATGAGAATATTTTATGACAATGGAGAATACCGTCTCGTTTTCGATGCAAAATACCCCATTGGAGAGGAACAAATAATAGGTGAGCAGGAAGGTGTTTATGAAAATGTTGAATTTATAACAACTATGGAATTGCACGGAAATACATATTCCGATGTATATCATACAAGAATTACAGATTATTATAATCAGGGATTTGGCGATTACGACTTTTATATTGCAAAAAACTTTGGCATAATTAAAATGAGGAATATTGTGAATAACGATACTATTTTAACTGAATTAATAAGCTCATCTCCAATACAATAGTTATTAATAATTAGAGATAAATAAAAAAAAACCGTCTAGCCTAAGGCCAGACGGTTTTTTTTGTTGTGGATATTTTTAAAGCATCCTTATTTTTTCCTTTATCAAATCGATTTCCTTTTTTGCCTTATCAATTTTCTTTTGGAAATCATCTTTAAAAGTACTTGATTTACTACTTACTGTAAAGAATCCTATATTGTTTTCCCATAGAGTAACATCTTCCTGCAACTTTTTAATTTTAGCACTTAAGAAGGCTCTTTCTTTAGAAATAACTCTGTCGGCATCAGGAGCATTTTTCATTATCTCAACTTTCTCCTTAAAATCTTCTTTAGTTAATTCCGACTTTTTAATCTGCATTCTATCCAATAAAGCATCAACAGCATCACGATAATCTGCATGAACTTTATCTTTTTTATCGAAAGGTACATAACCTATCTCAACCCATGAGCGCTGGAAATCCTTAAGAGTATCCAGATTCTTATTTTTATCTTTAGTTGGCTTGAAGGCAATTATTTTTGCAATAATTTCTTCCTTTGCCTTAAGGTTATTTTTTTCTTCTTCCTTTCTACCTTTAAAGTGGGCAGTTTTATTATTAAAGAAAACATCACAAGCAGCACGGAAGCGTTTCCAAATTTTATCAGAATGCCTGCGAGGCACAGGGCCTATATCCTTCCATTCTTTCTGTAATGATATTAATTTATTTGTTGTAGCCTTCCAGTCGGTACTATCTTGTAAATTTTCAGCTTCTAAACACAAATCCAACTTCTTATTATAGTTGTTCATTTGTTGATCTTTCACTTCGCCGAAGAAGTTACGTTTTCTATCAAAGAAATTATTAAGTTGGCCCCGGAAAGTTTCCCAAACTTCATCATTATGAGCCTTGGGAACTCTACCAATAGTTTTCCATGTTTTTAAAAGAGCATTTACTTTATCAGTATTTTGATTCCAATCTTTTATGGTTTCAAATTCCTGAGAAACAACCTCTTTAACCTGCTCAATAAGAGCAAGTTTGGCTTTATAATTATCTTCCTGGACATTTTGTATCCCGGCGTAATATTCTCTTCGCTTCTCGTTTATTTTATCGGTGGCGGCTTTAAATCTATCCCAAAGTTCATCCCTTTTATCACTTGGTGCCGGACCTATCTCACGGTATTCGTCGTGATATTTTTGAAGTAGTTTAAAAGATTTAACAACCGATTCTTCCATTAATAATTCTTCGGCCTTTTCACATAGAGCAATTTTAGCTTCCATGTTTTTCTTCATGTCAAGATCTCTTAACTCATTGTTTATCCTGACTTTATCGAAGAATTTTTCAACAAGAAAATGATAATTCTTCCACAACTCACTCAATTCTGCTGCAGGAACCATACCGATTTCTTTCCATCTTTCCTGTATGGCCTTAAACTCATCGTAAGTTTTTTTAAGAGTTTCCTCAGAGTTTATCAGTTCCTTTAATTCATCCAGAATTTCATGCTTAAGTTGCAGGTTTACAATTTTTTGCTTTTCTAAATGCTCAGAGAATTTTGCTTTATTATGGCGATATACTCCAAATGCAATATTGAAACGCTTCTCCAAAGGATCTTCATTATGAACGAACTCTTCTTCATTTCCTCCATCAGAGATAAAATCCTGCAACTCGGAAGCAATTTCTTCCTTATTGAGTTTTATGAAATGAGTTTTTATTTCAACAACCTGCCTTTTAATAACAGAAATATCTTTTTCTTCAACAACCTCTTCAAGAAGTTCTACTAATTCTTGCTTATTAAGATGATCATAATCAATCTCAGCGTCTTCACTAATAGATTTTTTTACCCTTCCACTTAACAAAGCCTTGATTTCATATGCCTCTTTATCAGATATTTGACGACCAATACTCTTGTCTTCAACAGAATCTGCTTGATTATCTTCTAAAGTTTCTACCTTTTTATCCTCCAGTAAATCAGAAATTTCTTCTTTTTCTGTTGCACTAATTTGAGGTTCTGCAGAAACAATATTTTGTTCTTGCTGTTTTCCTTTTAATAAGTCAGAAAGTTCAGTTTTTTCTTCAGTACTTATTTGTTTCTCATTTTCCTTTATCATCTCAACTTTTGTTGATTTAGACTTCTCATCCGTACTTTCTTCGGGATTTTGATTGGATTGTGTATTCTCTTCCATTATTATTTAAACAATTTATGTTTTAGAATTACATCGCTTTGTGCGACAGATTGATTTATCAAATATTTCCTCTAATTATTATAAGGAAGGCAAAAATAGCAATTATTTTTCGGAATGCCTTCTTGTTCTAAAAAACAAATCTTAAGCAAAAGAATTGCTCTCAAAAATTTAAATTTATTTATACTTTGGCTAATGCCTGATCTAAATCTGCAATAATATCTTCTACGTCTTCAATACCAACTGACAATCTTATTAATCCATCGGTAATTCCGGAACTTTCTCTATCTTCTTTCTTCAGTTTCGAGTGTGTCATAGAGGCCGGATGTTGAATTAATGTTTCTATACCTCCCAGAGAAACTGCTAAAAGCGCCATTTTAACATTATTCATAACTGTTTTACCAGCATCGAGTCCGCCTTTTACACCAAATGATATCATTGCTCCCGGTCCGTCCATTTGTTTCTTTCCCAACTCATATTGTGGATGTGATTTTAATCCGGGATATAATACCCATTCAACTTTTGGGTGTGCTTCCAAAAACTCGGCAACTTTTATTGAATTTGCCTGAGCTCTGTCGATACGTATTCCCAGGGTTTTTAGTCCCCTTCTCACAAGGAAAGCCTGATGCGGATCCATATTGAATCCCATATTCAACATAACAAATTTAAGTTCGTCGAACATTTCCTTTTCTTTTGCAATTACAATTCCACCAACTATATCAGCATGACCGTTGATAAATTTAGTCATGGAATGCAAAACGATATCTGCACCAAAATCAAGTGGTTTCTGCAAATAAGGACTACAAAATGTATTATCAACACAAACTTTAATTCCATGTTTATGAGCCAATTCAACACAAGCTTTTATATCAGCAATACCAATTGTAGGGTTGGCAGGAGTTTCGAGGTATAATAACTTAGTATTTGGTTTTATTGCTTTTTCGATATTCTTTACGTTGGTTGTATCAACAAAATCAAATTCAACTCCATATTTAGGATAAAATTTCTCCATTATTCCTCTGGAAGGACCATATAAAGCATTATGCCCTATAAAATGATCTCCTTTTCCTAAAAGGGTGAGATACACGGTATTAACTGCAGCCATACCTGAAGCCACTGCCAAACCTGCATATCCATTTTCGAGTTCTGTTACAGCAACTTCTAAATCTTCTATTGTAGGATTTCCCAAACGGGTATAAATATATCCTTTTTCCTCTCCTGAAAAGCATCTGGCACCATGGTCAGCATCTCTGAAACTAAATGTTGAAGTTTGGTAAATTGGAGTGATAGCACTACCTTTTTCGTCGGTAATACCACCGGCATGTATTAATTTTGAATTGAATCCTTTATTTTTTGTATCCATTATTTAATTTTTTGAGTATTCTGTTCGCTAAATTTAGTGATGGCAATAGTTTTCACCATATTTCAAATCGTTGGAGATAAAGTCGGAAACTAATTTTTTTGCTTCTGCAACTTCCACTCCATCATAAACATTGATATTTCTTTCGTTTAAAATTTTAATTGCCTTTGGACCAACTCCTCCAACCAAAAGATCCGTAGTATTTTCATCGGCTAACCAGTTTGGGATAACTCCTTCGGCATGTGGTGGGGGCACTTTTGTATAATTATTTACAAGCTTATTGTTTTCTATTTCAGCAAAGAAAAACAATTTGCTATGCCCAAAATGATGAGCAAGAACCTCTCCTTCAAGAGGGATGGCAATCCTTTTCATTTTTAGTGTTTTAATTAAAAAGGCCAGAAATTATTATCGTTCCAAATCTGTTCCTTTAAATCTTCATTAAGTTTATAAAGCAATCCATGATGTGTTTTTTCCCAATCGGCAAGCATTTGGTAAGTTTCTTTTTCCTTAGGATCGGTGGCCTCTTTTGCACGATTTGAGTATACTTCGATGGCACGATTTTCAAAATCTATGGCTGCTGAAATTGCTGCTGCTTCAAAACCTGCTGCTGAAATTTCTGTTTTTATCTTTTCTGTCAAAATCTGAATAACTGTTTCATCTTCCTCCGGCTGAGGCTCATTATCAAGAAATTCATGATTAGTCTGATAATTTTTAAATTGTTTTACCAAAAAATCAATATGTGCCGATTCTTCCTCGGCCATCATCTCAAATATTTTTTGAGCCGACTTACTTTCCGAATTCCTCGCGGCCTGCGTATAAAATGCTTTTCCCTTTCTCTCCAGTAAGATAGCCGTTTTTAAAACGTCTATTGTTTTATCGTTTTGTTCCATTATAAATCCTTTAAAATTAACAAACAACAAAATTAATGAAATATCCGATTAAAAATGATTTTTTTACACTTCAAAATGGCTCTAAATAAGCAATGGTTTTCCCAAATAGCTTAATTTAGCATAATAAATATAAACATCATTTAAAACTGTGATATCGAATACCCATACTAATAACATAAATCAACTTTTAAAGGTAAATAATTACCCTGAAGTTGAGCGCATACTCGAACTCCCATCTTCAGGTTCGGGTAGAATATATTTTAGAATTAGTTTTAAAGACAATAATGCCCAAACAATTATTGCAGCTTTTAACCCTGAGGTGAATGAAAATATTGCACAATATTCATTTACTATTCATTTCATTGAGAAAGGACTAAAAGTTCCGGAAATATTTGCAAAGGACGAATCCTATCGGTATTTCCTTATGCAAGATCTTGGTAACACCAGCATGCTGGATGCTATTGCCAATATGAATTGGGAGGAAAAAATCAATCTTTATAAAAAAGTTCTAAATGAATTGATAAAATTTCAGTTCGATGGCATAGAAGGTTTAGACCTTGATGTGGCCTGGCCTGTAAGTAATTTTGAGAGACAAAATATCCTCTGGGATTTAAATTACTTCAAATACTATTTCATTAAAACTCATGATATTTCATTTGACGAATCGAAATTAGAGATTGACTTCCAAAGGTTTAGCAATATTCTTTTGGATACGGAGTCGGAATTTTTTCTATACAGAGATTTTCAGGCCAGAAATATTATGATTAAAGATGGGGAAATATGGTTTATAGATTTTCAGGGAGGAAGAAAAGGCCCGTTACAGTACGATTTGGTTTCTTTACTTTATCAGGCAAAAGCCAATTTAAGTGAAGGTTTTAGAGATGAAATGTTT
>JBFFLX010000028.1:0-30630 GCA_041554435.1 Bacteroidales bacterium | reverse complement strand
GTTGCGATATTAAAAATAATTTGTTTTATTAAATCCTGCTTTTTTTGTAGAGTTATATCGCGAGCAAATGATATTATTCCACTTATTTTTTTATTGTCGTAGGTTGGTGCCGAATTAATTAATAGAGTTTTCTTTTCTCCACTTTTTACTTTGATAGTTGCTTCATAATTTACGGTTTCCCCATTAGTAACTCTGGCGATTATGTTTAGAATATGTTCATATTCTTCTTCTATTATCAAAGGCATAACAGACTTGTCTAACCATTCATCTTTGGGGTATCCGGTTGTTTCTTCAGCACGTTTGTTTATAAAAGTTAAATTACCTTCCAAATTTATTATCCAAATAATATCATTGGATGTTTCAATCATTGTTCGGTATTTTTCCTCACTTTCCTTCAGTTCTAATTCACCTTGCTTTTCTTTGGTTACATCCAGAGAAATGCCACCGATTAAATTGGTCCCATCTGTTTGTTCGATGCGAAATTGTCTGTTTTTAAAGTATATAGTATTGCCATTTTTATCTATTACACTCCCATCAATAAAAAGGTCATTGCCTTTTAGTACTTTCTGGTCATCTTTAGTGTATTTATCAGCAATTTCCTTTGGGAAATAATCGTAGACTGTTTTTCCTTTCCAGTGTTTAATTCCATGTACATCTTCATTATATTTGTTTGAAAACAGATATCTCCCATTTTCATCTTTAATAAATATTCCAGCGGGAAGTTGATTCATAAATTCTGAAAACCTTCTTTCACTCTCTCTTAATGCATTTTCAGTTATTTTCCTATCTGTAATATCTTCTACGAGGGTATAAACTGTTTTAATTTTTCCATCGTTATCTTTAAGTGGAACAAGGAAACTATGTAAACTCATCAACTTCCCCCATATTGACATATAATCCATCTCAAATTCAATGGTCAAACCAATGCTGATACATTCGTTGAACTTTTCAGCATAACCATTATTAACAAGAGGAGGGAAAGTTAAAACATTAATTTTCTTTGTTTCTTCAACTGATGGAGATCCTAAAATATTAATAAGTGCTTTATTAACATCAATTATTTCCCCTGAAGTTTTAGCTAAATATATTCCAATTGGGGAGTTTTCAAAAATCAATCGAAAATTCAGTATTGTTTCCTTCAGTTCTAATTCGGCTTTTTTCCTTTCAGTAATGTCTCTCATAACTGCATGAATAGTTTCGGTTTTATCTCCGATATTAATTACAGTTAGGATAACTTCCATAGGTATTATTTCGCCTGTGGTTTTTTTATGATTCCATTCGAAGCGATGAGAATTATTCCTCACTGCTTCTTCTATCATTTCATCCGCCTTTTCATAAGAAAGTTTGCCATCAGGCTGATATTCAGGTGAGATGTCAGCAGGATGTGCATTTAATGCATCCTCTTTAGATTTAAATTGTAACTTTTCAATAAAGGATTCATTACAATCACTAACTTTTCTGTTTTTTAGAATAAGAACAGCATCACTGGATTTTTCAAATAGTTCACGGAATTTGGTCTCGCTTTTTTCAAGGGACATTTCGGCCTCTTTTTGCTGTGAAATATCCTGTATGGTTCCATCATAAAAAAGTGGTTTACCTTTTTCGTCTCTTATAAGTTTTGCACTTTCGCTAATGTAAATTTCTTCGCCAAATTTATTTAACCATATGGATTCAAAGTTATTTATCTCATCCACTTTCTCAATTAAATCAGTGAAAACTTTACGTTGATCAGGGTTTTTATAACCTGTTTTATTTATATTTCTCTGAGAAAGATCTTCAAATGAATCGAAGCCTAAAATCTTTATTAGAGTTGGGTTTGCCATAATAATCTTTCCTGCCGGATTAGTTCGATATAGGCCCAAAGCACTATTATTATATAATGAACGAAATCGCTCTTCACTTTGTTTCAGTGATTTCTCAACCAGGCGGTTTAATAAAACCATGCTAACCTGCTTAATGAATGAAGTTATATAATCTTTGTTAGTTAAAATTTGATTTTTAACAGTAATGAAATGAACTGCTGCTAAAAGGTGCTTTTCTCTGTTGATTCCAATTGTATAAATTTTATTTATTCCCAGTACTTTTTCAGCAGCCTTTGCAGCAACCTTCGGAACCTCATTTTCCGAGAATTCTACTAATCCTCCTTCAAATTCAATGAGTTCGCCAGATTTGAAGTAATTTTCATGCTTTTGTGTTAATCCAAATGTGTTTCCAACAAACTTTAAGCCCGTTAGTTTAGTTATTTGATTTATTACACTTTCCTTTATCCCGGATATAGATTCCAACTTGGCTCTTTTTTCTTTCTGATCAATAGAAACACACATTACAATTGTGTCATTTAAATGGCTCGAAAGTGTTTTGGCAGTGTAACTATAAATATTTGCAGGATCTTTTAGTAGAAGTAACTCTGAAATATTGGAATAAAGAGTTTTTGCCTGATCCTCATGCTCTTTGAGTTTTGCTTCAAATAATTTCGTTGAACTAATATCAACCACTACTCCACGTATTCCTGCAACTTTATGATTTTTATAAACAATGTTAGAGTAAATAAGTACAGGAAAAGTACTGCCATCTTTTCTTAAAAGGTTATAAGTGTTGTTTAGAGGCTTTTTACCATTAGCAATATTATTGATATTGTCTTTGATTATTTCCCTTTCCGATGGAACGAAAACATCAAGTACATTGAATGAATCTTCAAATTCTTCACGGCTATAACCCAAACTTTTATATGCCTGTTCGTTGAAGAATTTTAATTTACCATCTAAATCGTGTTCGTAAATAATTTGAGGAAGAAGGTTTGCTAAATCCGTATACTTTTCTTCAAAATATGTTAAACTAGTTTTTGAGTCTTCAATATTTAACTCCATTGATTTAGTACTTTTCTCAAGCCTTTCTTCAGTCTTAATAATTCTAAACATTAAATTTATCTGTGAGATAAACTCAATCGAATTAATGGGTTTTGTGATAAAAGTATCAACTCCTAATTCATATAATTTTTTCGCATTATTAGTTTTATTTTCAAAAGTTGATAAAACAATAACTGGAATTTTCTCAGTGCTTTTTTTGTGTTTAAGAAGTTTTAATAAATCATATCCTTTTTTTCCGGTTGATATCAGGTCAAGTAATATTATTGTCTGTTGTTCTAATTTTTTTATTTCTATGTCCTCTCCCAAAGGAGATGTCAAAATGCTGTAATCAGGGTAATGATTATCCAAAATAGCCTTTATGCTTTGGATATCATTTTTGTTCTCGTATATTACAAGTATTGATTTCATTTTGATTTTGATTGAAGAACTACCCTATAAAGATCCGGAATTATTATATAACAATCTGTTTATTTCCAACGACAAAGTATTAATGTCAATTGGCATTGAAACATAACCGTCGAAACCCAAAGATATAAATTTCTCTTTATCTCCTGTCATTGCTTGTGCACTAATTGCAATAATAGGTAAATTATTAATCTGGGTGCTAAATTTCAAATATTTCAGAACTTCCGTCTTGCTAATATCCTGAGTTGGCATATCGAAGAGTAAGATATTCTTTTCATCAGGCATGTCAACTTTTATTGTTTCATCACTATTTAATATTTTTACTTCCTCGTAATCATCTTTTAATAAGGCATTTATAGTTGTGGCGTTGTCCTTGTTATTTGAAATGATAAAGATGTTTATTTTATTGCTTGTATCTTGACTCTCGTCGATGCTTTTTGCAATTTTTGAAGATAAAATTTGCTTTATATTTGATTGCAGTTGTTCAAAATTTACATCACCTTTTTGAATTATTTGTTGGACATTACTATGAGATAGTTTTAACATATCCTGATATGATAAATCCATAGCCGTTAAAATAACAATAGGAATATCTCTTGAGTTTTCATTTTTCATTAATTGATTAATCACCTTAAAACCATCAATTTCAGGCATCATTAAATCCAAAATAATTCCATCAGGTATAGTATGATTAACAAACGCGAGGGCCTCTTTTCCATCGTTTGCGACTTCCGCTTTTATGCCAAGTTGTTCTACCAAATATTTAATTTGTTTTGTTGAATCTTTATTGTCGTCAACAATAAGGATTAACTTATTTGAGTAGTCAACATCATCTTTGTCTGAAAAGGCATCAACAATTTTGTTAACTATATTATCATTTTTTATACTAAGTTCATCAGGTTTGCTGGATTTTTTCCAATTTAATGGCAGGCTTACAGTGAAAGTGCTTCCAATTCCTTCTTCACTTTCAACATTAATTTCTCCGCCAAGTATTTCAATAATTTTATCAGCTATTGCTAATCCAAGTCCGGTGCCTTCAAACTTTCTTGAATTTGTTCCATCGGATTGTCGGAATTCTTCAAAAATAAATGATAGGTTTTCTTTTGAAATTCCAATGCCTGTATCTTTAACAGAAATTTTTATTATATCGTTGACATAATGTGCCTTAATTTCAACAACACCTTTTTCGGTAAACTTGATTGCATTGTTAATGATATTTGTAAATACCTGATGTAGTTTTAATTCATCGGAACTTATTTTCGGAATATTCTCATCAACTATTAATTTCAAATCTATTTTTTTATTTTTAGCCAGAGGTTGCAAACTCTCGCAAACCAGTTGTAATAGTTGGGATACGGAAAAATATGTTGTGCTAATTTCCATTCTGCCGGCTTCAATTTTTGATAAATCTAAAATGCCGTTAATTAGTTTTAATAAATTCTTTCCATTTCTCTCTACAATTTCAAGATAACTGTATTCTTCTTCTCCAAGTTTATCTTTTGTTTGTTGAATAAGAACATGTGATAAAGCTAAAATCGAATTTAATGGAGTTCTCAATTCATGACTCATATTCGACAAAAATTCACTTTTTAGTTTAGTAGCAGATTCAACTTGTTTTTTTTGGGCTTCTAATTTAACGTTTTGATTTTGCAACTCATTAGTTGTAACTCTTAATTCCTCTGATTGCTCTTGTAATTCTTCTGTTTGTTCCTGTAGTTCTTCTGTTTGTTCCTGCAACTCTTCCGATTGAGTTTCAAGTTTTTGATAAGCAATGCTTAAGTTATCCGCTAAAACTCTAGTTCGTTCATTAGCCATCAAATTATTATAAAATACATTAATATTCGTCCAGGTTTGCCTTAAAACCTGAAGAGTTTCATCGTCAAACTTATTGATACTAATAAGGGAGATTATTGCCAAAACTTTATCATTCTCCATTATTGGAATGCTAATTATTTCTTTTGGAGGTATTTCTCCGGCAACAGTTCTAAAATAAAAATTAGATGAATCAGGTATATTTTTATGATGAAAAATAGATTTTGCAGAAATAACATTTGCAAACTCGCCTTCAGGATTTACTGCACTAAATGGTTCAATAAGACCTGATTTTGCGCCTATTGATTCAAAAATTTCATAGCTATTATTTTCTTCATTAAATATAAAAAAAGTGCTCATATTAGCTTTACTAATATTCATTAGTTGTTTTAACAAAGAATTAGCGAGGTCTTTTAGTTTTGTCTTTCCTATCATCGATTGAGTTACTTTAGAAGTGTTTTTATCAATTTTCAGCATTGATTCAGTTTTATCAGCCATTTTGTTTAACTGTCGGGCAAGAGAACCAAGTTCGTCATTTGATTTAATATTTATTCTGGCTGAATAATTGCCTCCCGTTATTGTTTTTGCAATATTGTTGATTGAAAAAATAGGTTTGGTAATAGTTCTGGAAAGTTTAAGTGCTAAAAACACTATAGCCAAAGAGGTTAAAGCAAATATAATAATGAAGTTCCAAAGCATATTTTTAATTGGGTTGTATACTTCAGAGAGGTTTTGCTTTGCAACGAAGCCCCATTTTGTTATTGGAATATATGTATAGGCTGCTAGAACTTTCTGGCCGTGATAGTCTTTGGCCTCTATAATCCCTGTTTGACCCTGTACACCTCTCATTGCAGGTTCAGCAGTTATTTTTAATTTTAAGGGGGCATCCTCGAACCATTTTAATTTATTTATTGCCATTGAATCTTTGTTAACAATCAATGTTTCACCTGTTTCTCCCAAACCAACATCATTTTGTAATAATTTGAAAAGCGATTTATTAAGATTTATATGAACAACTAATATTCCTATAATATGTTGATTATGAGATTTACAAAGAATGGGCTTTGCAATTGTCATTTCAGGAATTTGCGTTTTGCTGGATAAAAACACATCTTGTATGTATGTTTTGTTTGAGGGATTAGGGTTTTTAAAATATGTTTCGTGAGATTTGTTTTTGCCTAAATTTTCATTATTTGTAGAAATTTCAACTATACCACTTTTTGGATTAACAATAAAAATTTCCTCATAACTATAATAATTTTCAACAAATCTGCCCAATAATTTATGTACACTATTAACTCTATAGATGTCTTCTTTTGATCTGATTTCTCTATTAAATATTTCTTCAAGTTCTCTAATCTCATAATCGCCTGAAATAACATTCAAGTCTCCAACTCTCTCATCGAGCCAGTTTGAAATTTCATTTACTTTAAGGTCTCTAATAGCAGTAAGTTTTGAAAATTCCCTTGCTTTAATAGACTTAACTCTTTCAAAATATGTTATAGTTAGTGTTGAAATTAAAGGAATTATTGATAAAAATAAAAACCAAAATAAAATCCTGCCTTTTATTGAGTTGAAATGATATCGTTTCATATAATTGTTATTATCTTATTTTTCTATATATTTTGCTTAAATTAGTTTCTTTAACAAACTTCGATTTAAATTTCTCAGAAATGCTTTCAGATTCTCCAAGTATTAAGAAACCTCCCGTATTTAATGAATTATAAAGTTTATCAATTATAACTTCCTGAAATTCAAAATTAAAATATATCAACACATTACAGCAACTAACCAAATCGAAGCCTCCATAAATGCTGTCTGTTGGGTAATTTTTAGTATTATTGGAAAGATCGAAAAATGAGAATTTTATATTGTCTCGTATTTCAGCGGATACCTTAAAGCAATTATTTGCTTCTTCAAAATAATTTTGTAGTATTCCAAATTTTACATTGGATAAATTATTTGATTTATATATACCTTGAGCGGCTTTTTTAAGAGCCTTTTTATCAATGTCAGTGGCAAAAACAACTTGTTCGTAATTTAATTTTTCTTTTTTAAGGAATTCATCAATTGCAATTGACAACGAATATGGCTCCTGACCTTCTGAACATCCTGCTGACCATATCCTTATGTTATTAGTATTTGCTGCTTTTTTATTCCCAATTATTTTGGGAAAAATATAATCGCTCAGAACTTCATATACCAATGGAGTTCTAAAAAAATGACTAACATTAATGGTGAGTACATCAATAATATTCTCAAGTTCGACCTTATTTTCTAATATATAATTATAATAATCGGTATAATTTTCTGTAGCGGTTGCAAACAGCCTTTTTTTTAATCTTCTCTGCAACATATTTGCTCTATAGCCAGTAAAGTCGAAGCCTGACTTTTCTTTCACTAATTCGCATATGTCAATTAATTGTGCCATGATACAATTACTACTAAATAAGATTACCAATTTTCTTCAACAGTAAATCCTTTATAATAGGTTTTGAAATATAATCATCGCAGCCTGCAGTTAAAGTTTTCTCTTTATCGCCAGGAAGCGCATATGCCGTTTGCGCAATAATTTTCACAGTTTTATTAAATTCCCGTATCTCTTTGGTTGCCACAAATCCATCTTTAAGGGGTATTTTTATATCCATTAATATAATGTCTAAGTCGGGATTATCCCTACTGGTATTTACTGCTTCCACGCCGTCAGCAGCATGCAGTAAATCAAATTGTTGCGCATCTAAAATTTCAGTAAGATAAGCATCTGCAAACTCTTCATCTTCAACTATCAGTAGTTTAACTTTTTTGTTTTGTTTAATTATTTGTTCTTTTTCAGCATCATGTTTTTTATAAGTTTCTGTTTTCACATATTTATTATATGGCAAGGTGAAATAAAATTTAGAGCCTTTTTCCGGTTTCGATTCCACCCAAATTTTACCTTCCATCATTTCCACATATGATTTTGAAATGGAGAGACCTAAACCTGCTCCTTCGTATGCTTTTTTGTCTTCGATATCGGCTTGTACAAATCTTTCAAATATTGCTTCCTGCCTATCGATAGGTATTCCTATGCCTTCATCCTTTATATAAAATTTAAGCTGACTTCCTATTAATTTGTAACCAAATTCAATTTTTCCCTTCAAGGAATATTTTATTGAATTTTTAATAAGGTTGGTTAAAATGGCATTGAACTTCTCTTTGTCGGCTTTTACCTCAGCATCTTCATCTTGTAAGTCTTTATACAGAGAAATAGTCATACCCTTATTTTCAACTTCAGGTAAGAAAAACGAAAGATTTCTTTCCAATTCTTCATTGATATTAAATGTTGATATATGCATTTTTGCCTGTCCTGTCTCAAGCATTGATATGTCCATTAACTGGTTTAAGGTATTTAGCATACGCCTGCCACTAATAGAAATTACATCAACATAATTTAGCATGTCTTCATGTGATAAATTTGGATTTTTGAGCAAATCGGCAAAGCCCATTATTCCATTCATGGGGGTTCTGATTTCGTGACTTACGTTATGCAAAAAGGCAGTTTTTAACCTGTCGGCTTCAGTAGCTTTCTCAAGTGCTTTTTCCAGGTTTTTTCTTGTTTCTTTTTGCTTGGTGATATCTCTGTGGAATGCAACTATATGCTTTTGATTATCAAATTCTAGCGGACAAGCGAAAACATCCAGATTTATTATATTTCCGTTCTTATGATAATGATTGATGGTCATACGCATTGTTCTACCTTCAATAATTCTCTTCATCCTGGCGTTAAATTTCTTTGCAGTTTCAGGTGTGTCGATATCAGTTATTTTAAAGTCCATTGTTTCATTAACTGTATAACCATGCATCTCAGCAAAGGATTTATTTGTTGAAATAATATTGCCCTCTAAGTCCATAATGCATATTCCATCCCCGGCATTTTCGAATAATGTTTTATATTGGTATTCGCTTTTCTTAAGTGCTTCTGCAGCCAGTTTTTTTTCTGTAATATTATCCTTAACAGCAAGAAAGTTTTTAATATTACCTTCATTATCTTTAATAGGTGAAATAATTACATGTTCCCAATATAATATACCGTCTTTTCTTTTATTATGAAATTCTCCTTCCCATATCTTACCTGATAAAATGGTATTCCACATTTTTTTATAGTATTCTTTGGGTTGAGTTCCGGCATTTAAAACCCTTGGGTTTTGTCCGATAACTTCTTCGCAACTATATCCACTTACTTTTTCAAATGTACGGTTGGTATATTCTATTATTCCTTCTGTATTGGTAATTACTACAGTATTAGCACTTTGTTCGATGGCAACATTAAGTTTTAATAATTCTTCCTGAGCCTTAATTCTGGGGGTAATGTCGAAAGCGGCCGTTAATAAGCTCTTTTTGCCATCTTCAAATGTTCCTAATGGTGTTACATAAATTTGCCAAAATCTTGTTTCACCTGTTTTAGTTTTAATTTCCCAGTTTCCTAAATCTTGAGAATCCTTTAGATCAACAAAATTGTTAAAATTATATTTAGCAAGTTCACCTTTTTTTATTGCTTTGTTCAGGAATTCATCATAATTAGGAACATCATCATTTGTATATCCGGAAAAAAATGTAAACCCTTTACTTGTTTGCAATAATTTACGGTCTTCGTCATAAATCATTATGGGATTGGGAGATAGCAAGATGGCTTTTTTAAATCGTTCTTCACTTGCCTGAAGTTCTGATGTCTTTTCAAGGACTTTATTTGCCAGTTGCTGTTTATCCTCTCTGAGTTTATCTTCCGCTCTCTTAATTCTTAAAGTTACGCCTACCTGGGCCATTAACTCATATGGGTCTATTGGTTTTGAAAGGAAAGCATCCGCTCCTATTTCAAGTCCTTTTACCCGACTTTTAGGGTCTGTTTTTATGGCAGTAAGAAGGATTATGGGGATATGTTTTGTTAAATCATTTTCTTTGAGTTTTCTGCAAGTTTCAAATCCATCCATTTCTGGCATTATTATATCCAATAATATTGTATCAGGCTGTTCTTCAATAGCTAATTCAATACCCTCCTTTCCTGATGTTGCTGTTAAAACTTCATAATCCTTTAACTGGGTTTTAATAACCGCCTTAAGTGTAATTAGATTATCAATTTGGTCGTCTATTGCCAGAATTTTCCTCATCTTTTTCGATTACGTAACTATTATGTTCTTTGAAACTTATACAAATAATTCAAACAACTGTATTTGTGTTTATTATAATTTGGTGTTCTGAAATATATGCCGCATATAATTTATTAAACGAAACAAAATCATATTGCAAATTGGTTGTCAGCAGTTTTCCAACTTTATCAAAAATAGTTATAATTACTTCATTAGATATGAATAGGCATTATTTATAATAGTTATAAATTAGGTTAGTGTTAAAGGCAAATAATACTTAATTGTGTATTATTAAGTATTAAATAATATTTAAAATATATTTATATATTTTCAGAAGTATTTTATTAGGGTAAAACGTATTCAAATACCGCAATAAAATGAGCGAAACTACCCAAAAGGACCCAAAGATGAAAAATAGCATGATTGTAGGGTAGTTTGTTAAGCAGGTAAAATACAACTCCTATTGAATAAGAAATTCCACCTCCAAACAACCAAAATAGTCCTTCTGTTGGTATGGCTTCATTCATTGGTTTTATGGCTATTATTATTAGCCAACCCATGAGTACATATATAATTGCCGATATGAAGTCGTATTTTCCTGTATTAAAAATTTTAAAAATAATTCCACCAATTGCTAAAGCCCAAATTACTCCGAATAAACTCCAACCCCATGGACCTCTTAAACTTACCAATAGAAATGGAGTATAGGTACCGGCAATTAAAAAATAAATGGCAGAATGATCAAATACATTAAGAATATTACGCAGTTTTTGCTTACGTGTCATGTGGAAAAGGGTAGAGGCCAGGTAAAGAGTTACCAAACTCACTCCATAAACACTAAAACTTACTATATGCCAGGCATTTCCATCAATACTTGCGTATACTACCAATAGGGTTAAAGCAGCAAGACTCAATAAAAAACCAAGCCCATGAGTAATTACATTTAAAATTTCTTCAGTTTTAGGATATGGTCTGGCATCTTTTATCATTTGTAATAGTTATATTTCATTCATAACAAAATTTGAATAAATATATTTTATTCCGGAAGAAATAAAAATTATGCCAACAAAAAGAAAATTTAGAAAACTATTTGGTAGATTTTTTCTTAGCTTTATTAATTTCATCTAAATATTGCTCAATTGCCATTGTCATCGATGGGGCTGTTTTGGTTGGTGCCGGAACATCAAGTCTTAAGCCAGCATTTAATACAGCTTTCTCGGTAGTTGGGCCAAAGGCTGCAATAACTTGCTGCCTTTGCTCATAATCCGGGAAGTTGGATTTTAGAGATTCGATACCTGAGGGGCTAAAAAATATTAACATCTGATATTTGTTAATGTCCAGGTCAGAAAGATCACTTGGTACCGTGCGGTAAATTATTGCTCGTGAATAATTTATGTTTTCAGCGTCAAGCATTTTAAACATGCTTAAATTATTTACATCTGATGAAGGAACAAGAAATTTTTCTTCTGAATTTTTGCTTATTAAATCCATCAAATGGGTAAATGTTTGTTTGCCATAAAAAATCTTTCTTTTACGGTATTGCACATATTTCTGTAAGTAATAGGCAGTAGATTCAGAAATACAGAAATATTTTAATGAATCAGGAACTTCAAACCTAAGTTCCTTGGCCATTCTAAAAAAGTGATTAATAGCATGCTTGCTTGTAAGAATTACTGCAGTATGGTCTGTAAAAGTACCCTTTGCTCTTCTGAATTCCTGTGCAGAAACGCCTTCTATTTTAATGAACTTGTGGAAATCAATATTCAATTTATGTTTGGTACCTAAATCACCATAGGGGGATTTTTCAAGGTCAGCGGGCTGTGGCTGAGAGACTAAAATATTTTTTATTTTTACTGCTTCCATATTTCTGTTCTCGTAAAATTTAATTTTTCCTCTGATTTAAACTTGAAAAAACTGGTTTTTCAAATGTTTTATAATCATCAAAAATGGTATAATTTCGAGCGCGCAAAGGTACAAAATAATATGAAACCATGAAAATTTTGTTATTCTTAATCCAAGTGCCATTGCGAAAACCCACCTGGCCACTATAAACATTAATAAAACTATGCTGCCAAGGGCTAATAACCATGTTAAATCCGAATAAATTGAAAGTAATAAAATTGGTAAAATTATTAAACCAACAGTCTTTTCTAAACTATTAAGTAACTTATTGTGAGCTTTGCCCATCTCCATATTATCGAATAACCAGCCTGTTAACCAAACAAAAATTTGTCTGAAAATAATGTATGTTGAAACAAAAATGAGTAAAACATATATTGACTTATTATTAAAACTTAATATGAAATAGTCGGGTAGTGTACTTTTAAAAATGAAAAATACTGATAGGCTGAAAACAAAAATAAAATTTATATATAAAAGAGCGTTTATTATTATTCCGGATGTATTAATGCCCGATTCCCAACTCCGCTTCAAAGGGTTGTTTACCATGGCCCTAATATTACTTTTTATCGTATCAGGTGAAAAATATAAAACAGCGGAAATGATTAATATAAGGGATAAAAGAATTAAACCTATATATGTTGTTTCGTAACTGTGATTTAAATATTGAATGTTTATGGTAGAGTTTCCTGGAATAAATCCTTTTTCACTTAAATATTCAGGCGAATGCGACGAAACAGCAAACTGTTTATTGAACAGCAAACTATTAATACTATCATTTATTTTATTTACCTGCATATCTATTTTTATGAGAATACAAAATTGCACTTTTTTTTCAAAATCTCTTTGTTAATTTGATGACATTAAAATATGATTTATATCAGTATTTGGCCAAAAAATGCTGCGCTCGAAATTTAAGCAAATAATACCTTGATTAGACCATTAATATGTGAAAATAATTCTTATTTAGATTCTCCATAAATTGTAAAAATTATCAGTAAAATAAGCTAAAATGTTGATATTAATTCGTATTATTGTTAACTTGTTAACAAGGACAAAATTCTAATTTAAAAATTTGTAATCATGAATAAAAAACTACTGTTTTTTATGCTTTTCTTGCCGATAATTACATTTGGTCAGCAAGTTGGCAATTTCGGAATTAAGTTTCATGGTTTTGTTAAGAGCGATTTGCTTTTCGACTCACGACAAACCGTGGATGCAAGAGAAGGACATTTCCTTCTATTTCCGGCAAACGAAAATATGGACCCTGATGGCAACGATATTAATGCGAAGTCATCCTTTAATATGTTGTCGATTCAAACCCGACTGCAAGGATTTATAACAGGGCCTGATATTGGTAATATTAAAACTTCAGCCTATATTGAAGGGGAGTTTTTTGGGATGAACAATGCCGATATTAATGGTTTTCGTTTAAGACATGCTTTTCTGAAATTAAAGTGGAAAACAGCCTCTATATTGGTTGGACAATATTGGCATCCTTTATTTGCAACAAATTGTTACCCCGGAACGGTATCTTTCAATACAGGGGCTCCTTTTCAGCCTTTTAGCCGTAACCCTCAAATACGTCTTACAAAATCCTTCGGAGGATTTAATGTTATTCTTACTGCCATGAGCCAGGTTGACTTTATGAGTAACGGACCCGGCGGTGCTAGTCCTTCTTATTTAAGAAATTCCACTATTCCTGCAGTTAACCTTAGAGCCGAATATGAGATTAAAAATGACGATAACGGAATGAGTTTCCTTATTGGCGCCAGTGCCAATTATAAAACATTGGTTCCACGTTTAATTACAACTAAGGGTTATCAAACATCTCAAAAAATATCAAGTGTTTCCTTTGCCGGATATGCAAAGTTTGCAACTAAAGCAATCACTCTAAAAGCCTATGGTTTTTATGGTGGCGACGCATACAACCTTACAATGCTGGGTGGTTATGCTGTTACAGCAGTTACCAACCCGCTTAAAGATTTTGTTGAGTATTCTTGTGTAAAAACTAATTCTTATTGGGTTGATTTTACAACCAATGGAAAAAAACTGGCATGGGGATTATTCGGTGCTTATTCCAAGAATCTTGGTTCATCCGATAAAATTGTGGGTCCTACTTATTCGCGAGGTGGTGATATCGACTTCCTTTATCGTTTATCCACAAGATTGATTTGGAATGTGGAAAAATTCCGCCTGGCACCGGAAATTGAATATACTACTGCTGCGTATGCTAAGCAAGGTAATTTGGATATTGATGATTATGGAAAAGTAACCGATTACAAGGCAGTATCAAATATTAGAGTTCTTATAGGGTTCTATTATTTCTTTTAAAATTAAAATAAGTTTTTTCAATCAATAAATAATTTCATTATGATAAATAAAATTAATAGTCTGGCAGAATATCTGCAGAAGTACCAAGAAAGTGTTGCGAATCCTGAAAATTTTTGGGAAGGCATAGCGGAAACTCATTTTTGGAGAAAAAAATGGGATCAGGTTCTTGATTGGAGTTTCGATGGACCGGGAGCTCCTGATGTAAAATGGTTTGTTAACGGTAAATTAAATATTACCGAAAATATTTTCGAGCGCAATATGCATATGCGCAAAGATCAGGTAGCAATAATCTGGGAACCAAACGATCCAAAGGAAAAAGAAGTTAGATTAACCTATGGTGAATTATTTGAAAAAGTAAAGCAATTTGCCAATGCCCTAATAAAAATGGGTATTAAAAAAGGCGATAGAGTAGCAATTTATTTACCAATGGTGCCCGAATTAGCTATAGCAATGTTGGCTTGTGCCAGAATTGGTGCAATTCACTCTATAGTATTTGCTGGTTTCTCAGCAACTGCTTTGGCCGACAGGATTAATGATGCTACATGTAATCTTGTAATTACTTCAGATGGTGGTTATAGGGGAACTAAAACTATTCCTTTAAAGAAAATTGTTGACGATGCACTGGAAAACTGCCCATCAGTTGATAATGCTATTGTATTAAACCGTACCGGAGAAGATGTTAAAATGGTTGAAGGACGCGATATTTGGTGGCATGACGCAATTAAAGGAGTTGATACCGAAAATGTTGCGGAAGTTATGGACTCCGAGGATATGCTGTTTATCCTTTATACCTCCGGTTCCACAGGGAAACCAAAAGGTGTTGTTCATACTACTGGAGGCTATATGCTTTATGCAGAATATACATTTAAAAATGTTTTCCAATATAGTGATGGAGATACATGGTGGTGTACTGCCGACATCGGTTGGGTAACTGGTCACTCATACATTGTTTACGGTCCTTTATTGTCAGGTGCTACTTCGGTAATGTTTGAAGGTGTTCCTACATGGCCAGATGCAGGTCGTTTCTGGGAAATAGTAGATAAGTATAAAATTAATCAGTTCTATACCGCTCCAACAGCCATACGTGCCTTGGTTGCACAAGGTGATGAGTGGGTAACAAAACATGACCTGAGTTCATTAAAAGTGCTTGGAACGGTTGGAGAGCCAATTAATGAAGAAGCCTGGCGCTGGTACCATGACCTTGTTGGTAAAGGACGCTGTCCGATTGTTGATACCTGGTGGCAAACAGAAACCGGTGGTATTATGATTTCACCTTTGGCAGGAATTACTCCAACTAAACCATCTTTGGCAACTCTTCCTCTACCGGGTGTGCAGCCAATGCTGGTTGACCATGAAGGAAATGAGTTAAAAGGAAATGGTGTTGAAGGAATTCTTTGTATTAAACATCCTTGGCCAGGAATGCTACGCACTACCTATGGCGATCATGAGCGTTGCTATCAAACATATTTTGCAACTTATCCGGGATATTACTTCACCGGCGACGGTGCGAAACGCGACGAAGAAGGTTACTACCGTATTATTGGCCGTGTGGATGATGTAATAAATGTTTCAGGTCACCGTATCGGTACTGCTGAAGTTGAAGATGCTATAAATCAGCATCCAAAAGTTAATGAATCAGCTGTTGTTGGCTACCCCCACCCTATTAAAGGTGCAGGTATTTATGCCTACGTTATTTGCGATGCTCTTTCAGATAATGAGATGGAGACTATAGAAGCAGAAATTCGTGCTACAGTTAATAAGTTTATCGGGCCAATTGCAAAACCTGATCAAATTCAAATTGTTAGCGGTCTTCCTAAAACACGTTCTGGTAAGATTATGCGTCGTATTCTTCGTAAAATTGGAGAAGGTGATGCTTCTAACCTTGGTGATACTTCCACACTTCTCGACCCAGGTGTTGTTGATGAAATTATCGACGGTGCAAAAGTAGAAGTTAAAAGATAACAATTATATCAAGCCTGTTTCATCAACGAAACAGGCTTGTTTTTTTTAAAATCAAATTAAAATGGAAAATCAAAAAGTAATGAATAGGGGTTTAGTTGTTTTAGGTGCTGTTCTTATACAACTTGCTCTAGGAGCAATTTATGCATGGTCGGTGTTTACACCATCCTTAACAATTGAAGGCTGGACCAAAGCTGATACTCAGTGGGTATTTGCAATAGGACTGGTTTCTTTTGCTGTTTTTATGGTTTTGGCCGGTAAAAAAATGGGTTCATGGGGCCCGCAAAGATTAACAATATTAGGTGGGCTTGTATTAGGATTAGGTTATCTGTTGGCTGGTCTCTTTGGTGGAACCGATTTTTGGATGCTGGTAATATTAATTGGACTGATCGGTGGAGCAGGTATAGGATTAGCATATGTGGTTCCTATCGCAGTTGGGATGCGTTGGTTTCCTGATAAGAAGGGAATGATAACAGGCCTTGCCGTAGCAGGATTTGGATTTGGAGCTATGCTATGGGTAAAACTTGCAGGATCCTGGGGGCATCTTATCGAAAATTTGGGCCTTTCAACAACCTTTGCTGTGTATGGAATTATATTCACTGTGATGGTTATAATTGGTGGATTATGGATGAAATTTCCACCCGCAGGCTGGAAGCCGGAAGGTTTTAAAGCAGTTGAAACTGATGCATCTAAACCTGTCGACGACAGAGAGTTCAATAGTAATGAAATGTTAACCAAGCCCCAGTTTTACCTTATATTCTTAACATTTGTTTTCTCGGCTGGAGCCGGATTAATGTCTATTGGACTAATGAAACTTTATCCAATGGAGGCTCTGCAAGCCAATGGTTTAAATGAGGTTGAAGCCAGTGCTATAGCAGGAACCGCTATGGCTGTTTTCTTTAGCCTTGCTAACGGCTTAGGTCGTATAATTTGGGGTACTTTAAGTGATAAATTAGGTAGGAAAACGTCCATTGTTATTATGACTGCAACACAAGGTATTCTTGTGATTTTGTTTACCTATATGGCAGGTAATGAGTACTTGCTTTATCTGGGAGCCACATTAATAGGATTTAACTTTGGAGGTAACTTCGCTCTTTTTCCAACAATTACTGCCGATACATTTGGATCGAAAAACGTTGGACAAAATTATCCTTTCGTTTTTCTTGCCTATGGAGTAGGTGGAATTTTAGGACCTATTCTCGGAGGTAAAATGGGTGATTTGGGTAATTTCCCGATGGCTTTTACTATTTCAGGTATAGCCGTTTTATTGGGTACTGTGCTCACTCTCATGGTAAAACCCGCAAAAAAATAAATTTTATTATTTATTAATTTTTTAAAGCACTCTTTCTAATTAAAGGGTGCTTTTTTTGTTTTATATTTGTGAAAATTATAACAATCTTTCAAATTTTCAATTATGCCAATAAAAAAACTCAACAGTATATTTAAGCCAAAAAGAATAGCATTAATTGGTGTTTCCAACGATCCAAATAGTGTGGGTGGAATTACTTTAAAAAACCTTGTGGGTGGAGGTTTTCAAGGCGTTGTATATCCCATTAATCCACGTCGTGAAGCAGTAATGGGAATCCCATGCTATCCTGATGTAGAGAGTTTACCCAAAACGCCTGATTTGGCAATTATCATGACGGCAGCAAATACTGTCCCCGATTTGGTTGATCAATGTGGTAAAGCCGGAATAGCAGGCGTAATTGTTATGTCTGCAGGTTTCAAGGAGGCAGGTGAAGAAGGTAAAAAATTGGAAGTTGAATTAAAAAGTAGAATTAAGAAATATCCCGGAATGAGAGTTATTGGGCCCAACTGTTTGGGAGTTTTGGTGCCGGGACATAAACTTAATGCAAGTTTTGCTGATACAATGCCAAAAAAAGGCCATGTTGCTTTTATATCACAATCGGGAGCATTATGTGCATCAGTTCTCGACTGGGCTAAGGAATCGAAAATTGGATTTTCATATTTTGTTAGTATAGGTAATGCGGTGGATGTTAGTTTTGGAGATTTGATAGACTATTTTGGTCAGGATCCAAATACTCGCTCTATTGTTCTTTATGTAGAGTCGTTGGCAAATGCCAGAGCATTTATGTCGGCTGCCAGAGCATTCGCACGTAAAAAGCCCATCGTAGTTTATAAATCCGGAAGATTCCCTGAATCTGCTGCTGTTGCTGCTTCCCACACCGGAGCATTGGCATCGGAAGATAATGTTTATGATGCCGTATTCCGTAGGGCTGGTATAGCAAGAGTTTTCGATATAGGTGATATTTTTGACTTTACCGATTTGGTAGGCCGAAAAAGAGTTCCGAAAGGTTCCGGTCTTGCAATTATTACCAATGCCGGAGGTCCCGGAGTTATGGCAACGGATACTTTAATCTCATTGGGAGGAAAACTGGTTGAACTGGAAAGTACTACCATGGATAAACTTAATGAATTACTCCCTGACTTCTGGTCGCATGGTAACCCGGTTGATGTGTTGGGAGATGCCTCTCCACAAAGGTTTACCGATGCAACGACTATTTTACTTGATGATAAAAATGTAGATGCATTACTTCTAATTCTTACTCCTCAGGCAATGACCGATCCAACTGAAACTGCCCGTCAGATTAAAAAATTGGCTGAAGGAACATCCAAACTTATTATGGCCGCATGGTTGGGAGGATCCAAGATGAGAGAAGGGGTTAGGATATTTAACGACTCTGAAATACCTGTTTATGCAACACCCGCACAGGCAATCAGGGCTTTCATGACTTTGTCGGATTATTCCTACAATCTGGAAATGCTTTTCGAAACTCCTCAGGAGGTGCCCGTAGAGTTTAGTTACAATAGATCAGAGTTGAGAAAGAAATTCGAAGAGGAAATATTTTCTAAAACAAAAGTTGTATCCGAAGACGATTCAAAGAGAATAATTAATGATTACGGTATAGAAACCACTCACCCTGAACTTGCTAAAACGGAAGATGAGGCCGTTAAAATTGCTAATGCAAAAGGTTATCCGGTGGTTTTAAAAATCCAATCTCCCGACATTTTTCATAAAACAGAAGTTGGTGGTGTAGCATTAAATATTAGGAATGATGAAATGGTAAGAGCCACTTTCAGAAATATGATGGAAACAGTTATATCAAAAATGCCTAAAGCAAAAATAGACGGTATAACAGTTCAAATAATGGTTAATACTGACCAGGGTGTTGAGTTGATACTTGGAATTAAAAAGGATAAACTTTTTGGTACAGTAATGCTAGCCGGAATGGGTGGAACTAAAGCAGAGTTATTTCAGGATAAGCGACTGGAATTCCCTCCACTTAATGAGCAATTAGCACGGCAGATGATACAATCACTGCGCATTTATCCTCTGCTGGAAGGCTATAGAGGTAGTAAGCCGGTGAATATCGATAAACTTATAGAAGTGATAATCAGAATGTCGTATCTGGCAGCTGATTATCCTGAAATAGAAGAACTTGACATAAATCCAATTATTGTTACTCCTGAGGATGCTATTGCACTGGATGCAAGAATTGTTATCGATAAGGATGTGATTGGTAAACAAACTATAGATTATTCCCATTTGTTATTGAGACCATATCCCGAAAGGCTAATCAGAAAAGCCAGATTGAAAAACGACACAAAGGTAACTCTCAGGCCCATTAAACCTGAAGATGAAGAAATGTGGCTTGAAATGCTGGGGAGTTGCTCTAAAGAATCGATTTATCATAGGTTTAGATATGATTTCTATTTTAATTCCCACGAAGTGGCCACACAATTCTGTTTCATTGATTACGATAGGGAGATGGGTATAGTTGCCGAAATTGATTATGAAGATCGAAAACGACTCATAGGTGTGGGGCGCCTTATTGCCGACCCTGATTTGGAAACCGCTGAATACGCAGTTTTGGTAACCGACGAATGGCAACAAAAGGAGTTGGGACAAATCCTAACTTCCTATTGCCTTGAAATTGCCAAGTTTGCAGGAATAAAGCGTGTTGCCGCCGAAACAACTAAAGATAATAAAGGTATGATTTCAGTCTTTAAAAAAGTTGGTTTCAAAGTTCATTTTAATGAAGATACCACAGTTTCGGTTGTTAAGGATATTGAATATAATTAGTCCTGAAATTTTTGGCGTTAGACGATAAAATAAAGGAAGCCGTTAAGGCAATCAGAAAGGCGAAATATGGAGTTGCCTTTACGGGTGCTGGTATATCAGTTGCCAGTGGGTTGCGTCCTTTTCGTGGAGAAAACGGTCTGTGGAATGAAATAAATCCCAATTATTTCGAAATCGATTTCTTCAAAAAAAAACCATATCAATCATGGAAAATAATTAAGGAACATTTTTATGATAAACTGGAAGAAGTAAAACCTAATATTGCTCATGAAGTTTTGGGTGCAATGTGTAAAAGGGGATTTATCGAATCGGTTATAACACAAAATATAGATGGCTTGCATCAGAAAGCCGGTAGTCAGTATGTTTATGAATTACACGGCTCATGCCAACAACTTGTATGCCTTGAATGCATGAGCGAATACGATCTGGGTTTCGCCGACCTGAATTACCTTCCACCAACTTGTTATGTTTGTAAAGGAATATTAAAACCCGATATGGTTTTTTTTAATGAACCAATACCACATTTTGCCAAAAAACGTTCCTTCGAAGAAGCAGAAAAATCAGATCTTTTTTTAATTATCGGAGCTAATGCCGAAGTTTATCCGGCTAATGCCATTCCTGTAGCCGCTAAAGAAAGTGGTGCAAAAATTATAGAAATTAATATAGAAGAATCACATTTTACCCATGAAATTACTGATATTTTTCTGCAGGGAACCGCTAGTGGAATTATGGAAAAAATCGGGAAATTACTTTATGTTTGACCTGAAATTCAATAACATAAGTTTGTAGAAATTTCCTTTCATCAGAAGTCTTCTAAATTGAAAAATTACTTTGCTTATTATTACTTGTTAATTAATAAACAAAACTATCTTTGCAAAAAATTTCCGTAAACAAAATAAATCGGTTATTTCTTAAATTAGTATATTTAAAATATTATATATGAATCAGTTATCAGAATTCGGACTTGGTAATGCACTTCAGTCAAAAACAAGTATACACTCGGTTGGTATTGTAGGTTGTGGAAGTGTTGGGCAGGAATTAACACTTTTAATCGCCAAATCAGGTATAGAAGTTGTTTTTGTAGATGTTTCTGAGGAAAGAGTTAAGGAAATAGAGGGTTGTTTGAGCATGCGCCTGGACGATGAGATTAACCATTGGGGAATGACATCTTCCGAAAAGCGGCTTGTTTTATCACGTATAAAAGGTACCGCCGACTATAATGGTTTGAGCAGTTGTGACATAGTTATAGAGGCAATAAGTTCCAGAAAAAGAGGAACAATGATAGAAGTACGTCAGGAATTATTCCGTAAAATAGAGTCTGTTGTAAAAGAAGAGGCTATAATTTCATCTCAACTTTCAACACTTATTATTTCAGATCTTGCTTTAGCTCTAAGGAATCCTGAGCGTGCCATAGGAATACATTTTATCGATCCTATCTCCAAAACACAGATTGTTGAGGTAGGACGAGGACAAAACTCCTCAGAATTTGCTTTCAAACAAATTTCTCGTTTGTGTAGTATGCTAAAAAGAACAGTCATTACTGTTAATGAATCTCCCGGAAATATCAGTACCCGTATGATTATCCCTTTTATTAATGATGCCTGTGAACTGCTGAGTGAAGGTGTTGCAAGTATTGAAGATATCGATTTAACGATGAAAGAAGCATCGGGTCATCATATCGGACCTTTTGAACTTGCCGACAGAATGGGGCTCGATAAAGTTTTAAAGTATATGGATAATCTTTATAGTGAGTTTGCCGATAGAAAATATAAGGCTTCTCCTATAATCAAGAAACTAGTGAGAGCAAATTATCTGGGCAGAGCAACAGGTAAGGGGTTTTATAAGTATGAAAATGGGAAGGTAGTTGGAAATACAATTCGTTTTGTAATCGACTAACTCTTTTCAGTATTAAAAATTAAAAATAATAACATGAATATAATTGTTTTAAACTGCGGTAGTTCATCAATAAAATATCAACTCTTTAATATGCCTGCAATGGAGGTTATAGCAAAGGGAATAGTTGAGAAAATTGGTTTAAAGGGCAGTTTTATAAAATATACAAAAGCGGGCGAAGAAGCGGTTAAACTGGAGGGTGAAATTCTTGATCATCAACAAGGCATTGAGTATTTGTTAGGAATCCTTACATCCGAAAAATATGGCTGCATAAAAAGTATAAATGAAATTGATGCTGTTGGTCACAGAGTTGTTCATGGAGCAGAAGAATTTAGTGGAAGTGTTTTGATAACAAAAGAGGTAATTAATGCTCTTGAAGTTAGCAGTGAACTAGCACCACTTCATAATCCACCAAACCTGAAAGGTATTTATGCAATGCAAACATTACTACCTGAAACTAAGCAGGTTGGCGTTTTCGATACTGCTTTTCATCAAACAATGCCCGAGCATGTTTACCTTTATGCGATACCTTATGTGCTTTACGACAGATATAAAATTCGTCGTTATGGTTTTCATGGTACAAGTCATAAATTTGTTTCTGCCAGAGCATGTGAAATCCTGGGAGAAGATTTTGAAACCCAAAAAATTATTACCTGCCACCTTGGAAATGGATCTTCTATTGCAGCCATAAAAGATGGAAAATCTTATGATACTTCAATGGGAATGACACCTACGGAAGGCTTGATTATGGGTACACGTTCAGGTGACCTTGATCCAGGTGCATTATTATATATTGCTGAAAAAGAAGAAATAAGTTCAAAATATACCAATACCTTAATAAATAAATTTTCGGGCTTGATGGGGATTTCAGGAGTTTCTTCTGATATGCGAGAAATTGAAGATGCCTCAAATGAGGGGAATCATCGTGCTCAACTTGCTTTGGAAATGTTTGCCTATAGGGCTAAGAAATATATTGGTTCTTATGCCGCTGCTTTGGGTGGTGTTGATACTATCGTTTTTACAGGAGGAATTGGAGAAAACGATACCGAAACCAGAAAAAGAATTCTTAACGGCCTGGAATTTTTAGGCATAGAATTAGACAAGTCGAAGGAAAATATAAGAGGTAAAGAAACATTACTTACAAAAGAAGGTTCTAAAGTTAAGGTATTGGTTGTGCCAACCGATGAAGAATTAATGATAGCAAAAGATACTTTCGAAATAGTGATTTAAGTAAATATCTACTGTTAAATCCAAAAAAAACCCGCCGCTTTCCTATAAGTGGGTACTAAACCAAATAGGGGCGGCGAGAATTTCCGTTGAAAAAGAGTAACAGAGTTATCCTCACTTGAGGATTAGTTGAGTAAGAGTATTAAATAACCATTGTTTAATATAGGGCTTTACTTTCGTAAGAAAAAAAGACTACTTTTTTTGCTCCCTGACTAAGGATACTATTTATTCTTGTCGATAAAGTGCAACTGTGTTGCAACAACTTCTGTGATGTAGTGTTTGTTGCCATCTTTTCCATCCCATTGCCTGTTGGTTAATTTTCCACTAACAATTACTTCTGACCCTTTTTTAAGGAACTTTTCAGCGATTTCAGCAGTTTTTCCAAAAGTCACAACATTATGCCATTGCGTTTCTTCAATTCTTTCACCATTTTTGTCATTGTAATATTCGTTGGTGGCCATTGTAAAAGAAACTTTGATATTTCCGTTGTCAAATTTTACTTGTTTTGGGTCGATGCCCAGGCGTCCGATTAGTTGTACTGAATTTGTTAAATTAGTCATAATGAATTTATTTAAATTATTAATTGTTCTTGTTTGTATTACCCCATCAGGTAACATGGTATTATCGCAAACCTTTAAGAACGAAAACTGTTATGCAAACATATGGGGGTGAAAAACTAACAATCGTATATTAAGCGTTTAAATTCGTTTATAAACGTTTGTAAACTAATAAAGCGCTATAAATAAGCCGTATAGATAATTATAAATATTTTTTGTTTTCCCTTTTTATTCTTGTGATTTATGTTGTTTGAACCAAAAATCAAGTATTTGTGGGTTGTGAATTTTGAATTGAAAGAGCAATTTTATTATTTATAAATCGTTATTTTGAATAATCAAAGGTTAATATTATGGCACTTGCTAAGTCTTATTCAAAAATCAACGAGAAAAAGCAAATTATTATTCTGTTGACTGCTTCTTTATCCATTACCTTATTTTTATTCTTTATTGATGAAGGATATTATAATTTTAATTGGGTGAACAATGCCGGCAATTGGATAGCCTTTTTTATTTATTTCACAGTTATTTTTGCTTTTCAAGTATTATTTTCAAATATATTTCTGAAAAAACTGAAGCCTGTGCTTAATCTGGTTTTAAGTATTATAGGAGGAACTATCATAAGTTTATCCTTTTTGATATTGGGCTTTTTGTTCTGGCTGTAAATTAGAGTTTATACTCAAATGAGTACAGTTAATAATTAAATACGAACTCTTATATAAAGGAGGTAGTAACGCAATAACTCAATCATAAAAATCATTTACCTTTTCCCTGAGATTATAGTTTGAAGACAAAACTTCTCCATAGGCACCTGTTGATCTGATGGCAATTAGGTCACCTCTTTTCGTAAGGGGAAGTTTTATGGCCTTGGCGAAACAATCGGAGGATTCACAAATGGGGCCAACAACATCGTAGGTTTTTAATATTGTATCTTCTGAACTTAAATTTTCAATTTTATGAAAAGCCTGGTAAAGAGCAGGGCGTATGAGTTCGGTCATTCCTGCATCTATAATTGCAAAATTTGTGTTTATTCCTTTTTTAACATATAGTACTTTACTTAATAGTGTTCCACACTGAGCAACCACTGCTCTTCCCAACTCAAAGTGAAGATGCTGATTCGGTCTTAATTTCAATAAGTCTTTAAAAATTTGGAAAAAATTAGCAAAATCAGGAATTAACTCCTGGTCGGGATGATGATAATTAATTCCCAGTCCGCCTCCAACATTAATATGATCTACAATAATATGATGGTTGTAAAACCATTCCTGAATTTCATTTACCCTTATGCATAGACTTTTAAATGCTTTCAAATCAGTTATTTGGGATCCGATGTGGAAATGTAACCCCATGAGTTCGACATTTTTACTCTTTTTTATAAGGGTCAAAACATCTTCAAACTCCCATTTATTAATTCCGAATTTATTTTCTTCCAAACCGGTTGTAATATACTGATGAGTATGAGCATTTACATTTGGATTAATGCGCAATGCTATTTTGGCCACTTTACTTTTCTCAGCTGCAAGCTGATTAATAACTTCTATTTCGGCTAATGATTCACAATTAAAACTAAAAATATCATTTTCCAAACCAATATTGATTTCTTCGTCGGATTTGCCTACTCCGGCGAATGCAATTTTATTGGAAGGAAATCCATTTTTGAGGGCTGCCAGAATTTCGTTGCCACTTACACAATCTGCACCCAAACCATAGGATTGTATAATGGATAAAATTTCGGGATTAGCATTTGCCTTTAAGGCATAATGAACATGATAATTATACTTATTTGTTTCGTTAACTATGCTTTGCAAAGTTTGTTTTAAAACATCTGTTTTATAATGATAAAACGGAGTTTTCATTTCTTTAAATTTCAGAAGGTCTTCTTTGCTAAACATATTAAAAGAGCTTTTCGTTTAGTTGGTTTAGTGCCTTAACTTTATCGTCGGTATTCACTAAAAGAGAAACATTATGCATGCTTCCGCCGTAGGAAATCATTCTTATGGGAATATTCTTAAGAGCATCAAAAACCTTTACTGCATAGCCTTTGCTTTCTGCAATGAAATTGCCAACAACGCAAATTATAGTAAGGTTGGTATCAACTTCCACTCTTCCGTATTTTTTTAACTCTTCTACTATTGAATTAAGATTTTCTGTTTGGTCGATGGTAACAGAAACAGCCACTTCCGAGGTAGTAATCATATCGATGGGTGTTTTGTAAATCTCAAAAATCTCAAATACTTTCCGCAGAAAACCATAAGCGAGCAACATCCTGCCACTGTTTATCTTAATCGCTGTAATATTGTCTTTTGCTGCAATGGCTTTAATACTTATTCCGTCCGATTCAATACTTATTAGAGTTCCCTCAAGATGCGGTTTCATGGTGTTTTTTAATCTTACAGGAATATTTGCCAGTTTAGCAGGAAGTATACTGGAAGGGTGAAGGATTTTAGCTCCGAAATATGCTAACTCCGCTGCCTCATCGAAGGATAGATTTGATAGGGGATGGGTTTTTTCAACATATCGTGGGTCATTATTATGCATCCCATCGATATCGGTCCAAATTTGAATTTCTTCAGCCTTAACGGCAGCGCCAATAAGTGATGCGGAATAATCGCTTCCGCCCCGTTTTAAATTATCGATTTCTCCGTAGGAATTTCTGCAAATATATCCCTGAGTTATATAAATGCTGGAGGGAGGATTTGCTTTTAGTTCTGCATCCAAATTATCTGTAATCATTTCAATATCTGGTTCGCCTTCTTCATTTGTTCTCATGAAGTTGAGTGCCGGCAGTAATACTGAATTAATTTTCTGCTCCTGCAGATAATAATGAAAAAGTGCAGTGGAAATTAATTCTCCCTGAGCCAAAATTGCCTTTTCTTCAAATAGAGTAAACATATCAAGCGTAAATGATTTTATATAATCGAAATGCGATTTTATCATTCCTTTGGCTTTCTCACTGAATTCAGTTTTTTGATATAACTCATCAACAACTTTGTAATACCTGTTTTCTAAAAGATTGATTTTATTGTTTGCTTCTTCATGTTCCTTAGCATAAAGATGAGTTGCTATACCTACCAAATCGTTGGTAGTTCCGGCCATAGCCGAAAGCACAACAATTTTCTTTTGCTCATTATTTATTAAGGTGGCAATCTCTTTAATTCTGGAACTATTCCCTACCGAAGTTCCACCAAATTTTAAAACTATCATTTTTTAATTTTTATAAACAGGAACATTAAAATGTTCTCCTGTACACTGCTCATTTTTTGATTTTGCAAAACAAATGAAAAATTCAATTGGTTTGTAAAAACTGATATAAGGCATATTTCGGCTTGGCGGGTTAATATAATTATTAATCAAGTACATACAAATAACAAAACCGGAAAAGGCAGCATAAGCCACCCTCCGGTATTAATAATAACCAAAAACTTTTGGTAATGTGAAGAGAATTTCTACCAGCCAGCAATGGTTATGCCTGCTGTCCATGCATATAATTCGGGACCACGGTTTTTTTCGAACAGAGTATTTAATGAATATGAAGCGAAAAGGTTGATAATTCCGTAACCCATTCTTACTGTGGCATCGAACTTAAATGGACGTAAATAAAAACTATCGTAGTTTTTAACAATATTTCTTGAATTTGAGTTTGGTGAGCGATAAGAAGTTGGAAGAGTATTTCCTGTTTTAGGATCTTTTAAGGCATAAACCTTATCAGCCTCATTGAAATAAACTTTTGTATGAGTACTTAGTCGTAAGCCTGCAATAACACCTGCTGCAAAATGTACTCTTCTGCTTCTTCTAAAGTTATTAGACTGTATTTCAAAGATAACAGGTACAGTTAGATACATGGCAGTGAGTTTAGTTTTTCTTACAGAAATCCCATCCATATAATAACCCTGAATAGCATTGCTGTCGGGAGTAAGATAAGTTGAGTTGGTAAAACTGTAGTTGTTCCATGCTAATCCAAGTCCGGTTAGCATACCGAAGTTTTTCTTTTTGTTAAAAGCTATATTTTGCTCATAAATATTTAAGTTAACAGCCATCGATTTTTCATATCTAAGGTTTAGATAATCATATTCCGGAGCCCAATCGGTATTGAAGTCGGGAGTAACATAGCCATTAATACCTATTTCAACTCCACCCCAATGACCATTAAATTTTGGAGCTTTGTTTCTTTCCCACTTTACATCTCCGTCTTCAGTAACTACAAGAGTGTGACTTCCAACAGTAACTTTAGTTGTATCGCTATCAATTACTTCTACATTAAGTCCGCCAACTTTTACTTTAGTAGTATCACTGTATTTATTGTAATGAGCACCTTTTGTGGTATCATTAAAGACAACAATTTTTTCAGTTTTTTTGTTGTTTTGGATAATAAGTGTTTTTGGCTTTTGCGCATATCTAACTGTGGAACTTCCTGAAACTGTATAAGTTAAATTATCCACTGCATTAACAAAACATTCACTTGCACCACTTGCATTAACTACTGAAGTTTTGGTATTAAGGTCTCCGGCTTTTAATTCTGAAGCACCGCTTGCTGTTGCAACCAGGGAGGTCGCATTTCCGCTTAACTTTAATTCGCTGGCACCTGATACATTAGCCACAACATTATTGTAGTCAAGATCTAATTTTGCTTCAGAAGCACCTGAGCAACTAAGTTTCAAATGATCTCCTTTTATTCCGTCGGGAGTTTTCAACTCACTGGCACCTGAAACAGTTATGCTATTGAAAACAGGAGCAGTAATATAAAACTTCATTTCATCATATCTCTTTATTTTATTGAATTTGAAACGAAGTTTACCGTTTACTATTTCATAGGTAACATACTGCTGAAGGTTTTCATTGGTTTCAACAACCGCACTGTATGAATCACCATTCATTAAAACTATTTCCTGAGCACCACCGGCTTCAATTCCGCTAAACTCTTCCAGTTGGATGCTACGCTTTGTAACTTCACCCTGTCCTTTTACCTGTGCTCTTATTGGTCCTGATATTACTATCGTCAGTACTAAAATCAGACTTACTATACTTATTTTTTTCATCGTTTTGATATTTTAATTTCTGTTTTCTATTGTGACGAACTACTTTTAAATTTGTTACAGCAGATTTTATTTTAATTGCATTTTTTTGAAAAGGATCAGAAGATCAGAGGATCAGAAGATCAATGGATTAATTTGTGAGAAGATGAGAATCTGAGAAGGTGGGAATTTGTGAAGTTGAGAATATGAAAGATTCAAAGGCCATGCCTGCATTACATTCCGGCAGGTAAACCGAAGGCTCCGAAATCTCGGAGTTCAGAGGTTCAAATGTTCAAATGTTCAAAAGTTCAAAGGATTAGAAGATCAGAGGATGAGAAGATCAAATGTTCAAGAGTTCAAAGGGTTAGAGGATCAGAAGATCAGAGGATTAATGGATTAATTTGTGTGAGGATGAGAGGATGAGAGGTTAAAATGTTCAGAGGTTCAAAGGTTCAGAAGTTCAATTTTGTTCAGATGAAGTGAATTTATAATTAAACGAGATTCCGCCGAAGGCGGATAAATAATAATAGCCATAGGATTATTCCTATGGTTGCTGAATCTACACTGTTAACCTTACCCTGAAGGGGTTACATATTATGATAAGAAGATCAATGGATTAGTGTATTAGAAGACGAGAGGTTTAAAATGAAGCGATGCCCGAAACACGAAACTCGAAACCCGAATCCCGTAACCCGTATCCCGCATCTCGTAACTCGCAACGATTTAAAATTGGGCTATACATAAAGGCATAATATTCTGATATTTACACTATAAATATTCAAATCACCATCCACTTTTAACTTTTAGTTTTTAGTTATTCATTAAACTTACATCCCTCGCTATCATAACTGCAAAACAACTTTACTGTAAGGCAAAACCCTTAGAGAAACTTAGTGCCTTAGAGACTTGGTGGTAATTATCATTTTTTATTAAAGGCTGGCATGAAGAATGTTATTTTTCACTCAAAACTCTATCTGCGGCCAATCAGGTCCTAATTCATCTTTCCAATCATATATGGAAATTCTGATATTTAAACTCTAAATATAATCACTAATCACCATCAACTTTTAACTTTCAACTTTTAACTGTTAGTTTTTAACTTTTAGTTTTTAGTTTTTCACTCAATTTTCTGCCACAAAGACTCGAAGCCTCTAAGTAACACAAAGGGTTTCGTTACAATTAAGCAATTAACATTCTTAATAACAATAGTTTAACTGACTAATTTTAAATATTAAATAATATAAATTTTTATTTTTTAGTTTAAAGTTTTAAGTTTTTAACTCTTAACACCAAAAATGGTCCAGTTGAAGTATTATCCACCAACTGAACCAATTCGTATAAACCATTTAATCTATAATTATAAAAACCTCAGGGTTTCACTTACTTCAGGATTTAACAAAAGGAATCTCATTTCTTCTGAACCTCCATTAAAATTTCTTCTAT